>NZ_JBHXRG010000004.1:37642-317390 GCF_042716995.1 Nocardia sp. NPDC058640 | reverse complement strand
CCGTTGCGTCCGAGGCGCAGCCTCAAGCAACGGTGGCTAACTCGCGGCCCCCCAGGGGCCGCGCTCGAGCGCGCCAGCGCTCCAAAAACACAGCCTCAAACAACCCGGGACCACCCAAACCCTGAAGCTCTGCCCCACCCACCAACCTGCCTGGACCCACCACCACAGGAGGTACCGATGACAACCACCCACTCCACCACCGCCGCCCGCACCCACGCCCGCGCCCAAGCCGCAACAGCAACCCCAACCCTCCCCGAACCCCCACAAGGCATCAACCCCACCAACCTCCTCGTCGCACAACGCATCCCCCCCGGCGGCTACGCCAACCTCGTGCTCGGCCGCGGCACCCACATCCACCTCGCCGACCCCTCCGGCACCACCTGCGCCCACCTATTCCTCCTACGCGCCGATTCCCCCTGGGAGCGCCTCAACGTCGCCGACACCATCAAGGTCCCGTGGCAGGCCTACCTCAGCCAAGGCCACCCCCTGCTGTCGGACCAGGGCCGAGTCCTGGCCACCGTCCTCGACGACACATCAGCCCACCACGACACCCTGTGCGGCCCCACCACCGCAGCCCGCCACCAACTCCACCTCGCCGCTGCCAAACAGGGCCTCGAACCCCGCGACATCGGCGGATCGATCGCCCTGTTCCGCGGCGCGCGGGTCGCGAACAACGGTGCCATCGAGTCGACCGGCAACGGCCCCGCGGGCGCGACCCTCGACCTGATCGTCCACCTGCCGGTCACCCTGCTCATCGCCAACGCCCCCCACCCCCTAGACGACCGCCCCACCGGCGACCTCGACCTCCTCGCCTGGCCCTCCCCCGCCGACCTGAACACCACCAACTCCGACCCCGAATACCAACGCGCAGTGGACAACACCGAAGCCGCCTGGTCGGCCGCACAGAACTGGGAGGTTCCGGCATGACCGCCACCCGCACCGTCGTCCTCGACGAGACCGTCCCCGCCCTGGCACCGTGGTCGGCGATCGTCCGCGCGGGCGACCACCTCGACATCATCGACCTGCACGGCAACCAGGCCGTGGACTGCCTGCTCTACTCCGCCGCCGACCACACCGACCGCTACAGCGCCCAGGCCACCGTCGCCGCCCAGCGCAACATCTTCCTCACCACCGGCAGTGTCCTGCTGACCGAGAACGGCACCCCGTTGATGACGGTCGTCGCCGACGAGGTCGGCAACCACGACACCATCGCGGGTGCCTGCTCCCAGGAGTCCAACACCCTGCGTTACGGCCACCACACCCGCCACCAGCACGCCTGCGTGGAGAACTTCCTCACCGCAGCCCTCGAATGGGGCCTTGGCAAACGCGACCTGGTCTCCAATATCAACTGGTTCATGAATGTCCCCGTAGAACCCGACGGCACCCTCGGCATCGTCGACGGCATGTCCGCCCCGGGCAAGAAACTCACCCTCCGCGCCGAGATCGACACCCTGGTCCTGGTCTCCAACTGCCCCCAGATCAACAACCCCTGCAACGGTTTCGACCCGACGCCCGTACACATGGTGGTGACCCGATGAGCGTCACCGACACCCAGGTCGAGTGCGCTGCCGACCTCGCCCCGTCGAATCCCCTGGCGCCGGGCGAGCTCACCGACGCCCCCGCCCAGAGCTCGGGCGTCGACGCGGCCGAGATCCCCACGCAGGGCACCACAATCGCATCGTCGACCACGACGTCGGTTGTCGGCCAGAACAAGTCCCCTGTCGCAGGCACCGGCGAAGTCGAGACGGCAGGCGCGGTCCCGGTAACGACGGCCAACACTCCGTCGGTGTCGTCGCCCATTCAGCGGCGCATAGATGTCATACGCCCCGGAATGCAGACCACCGTGCAAGATTGGCCGGGCCGAATCGGCTACTGGCACATCGGAGTTCCACCGTCCGGCCCGATGGACGACTTGTCCTTCCGACTCGGCAACCGAGTACTCGGAAATGCCGAAGGCGCAGCAGGTTTGGAGTGCACGCTCGGCGGACCCGCACTGCGCTTCTCGGCGGCGACCTGGGTGTGTGTGACCGGCGCGGTCGCCGATGTCCGTGTGGACGGCGTCCCGGTCGAGCAATGGCGGACCGTCGAGGTCCCGGCGGGCGGCGTGCTCGACGTCGGCGCGATCCGCGGTCCCGGCATGCGCACCTACATCCTGATCTCCGGCGGCATCGACGTAGACGAATTCCTTGGCAGCGCGGCAACATTCACTCTCGGAAAGTTCGGCGGCGGAACGGGTGCCGCACTGCGCACCGATGACTCGCTCGCGCTGGGCGCACCGTCGACCCGCCTCGCCCCCGCCATCCCGATGTCCGACCATCCCGCCTTCTCCCACCGCTGGGAACTCGCCGTCACCGAGGGTCCCCACGGCGCACCAGAGTTCTTCACCCGCAACGACTTCGACACCATCGTCAACACCGACTACGAAGTGCACTTCAACTCCGACCGCACCGGTGTCCGCCTCATCGGCCCCAAACCCGAATGGGCCCGCACCGACGGCGGCGAAGCGGGCCTGCACCCGTCGAACATCCACGACAACGCCTACACCGTCGGCGCCCTAGACTTCACCGGCGACACCCCGATCCTGCTCGGCCCCGACGGCCCCAGCCTCGGCGGATTCGTCTGTCCCGTAACAGTTGTCGCCGCCGACCGCTGGAAACTGGGCCAACTCACCCCCGGCGACAAAGTCCGCTTCGTCCCCATCCGCTCCGAACATGCCGCTCCCGCAGCCGAACTCGGCGCGCGACGGCGTGCCGGCTTCGGTTCCGTCCTCTCAGCAGGCCGTGACGGCGACGACGGCATCCTGCGCCGCACCGAAGTCGACGACGAAACCGGCGTGACCTACCGCCGCCAAGGCGACGACGGCGTCCTCGTCGAATACGGCACCCTCACTTTGGATCTGGGCCTGCGCGCCCGAGTCCACGCCCTACACCAGCACCTCATCGCGATCGGCCTACGCGGCGTCATCGAGCTCACCCCCGGCATCCGCTCACTGCAGATCAGGGTCGACCCGGCCGTCCTGCCGATCCCCCACCTACTCGACCTACTCGCCGAAGCCGAAGCGCAACTACCGAATTCGGACCAACTGGTTGTCCCGAGTCGCACGGTCCACCTGCCCCTGTCGTGGGACGACCCCGCCACCCGCGAAGCCATCACCCGCTACATGCACGGCGTCCGAGCCGACGCCCCCTGGTGCCCGTGGAACATCGAATTCATCCGCCGCATGAACGGCTTGGACTCCGTCGACGACGTCTACAACACCGTCTTCGACGCCGAGTACCTGGTCCTGGGCCTGGGCGACGTCTACCTCGGCGCCCCCGTAGCCACCCCCACCGACCCCCGCCACCGCCTGGTCACCACCAAATACAACCCCGCCCGCACCTGGACCCCCGAAAACGCGGTCGGCATCGGCGGCGCCTACCTGTGCATCTACGGCATGGAAGGCCCCGGCGGCTACCAATTCGTGGGCCGCACCACCCAGGTCTGGAACCACCGAGCCCGCCCCACCGGCACCGCGGGCCCCGGCGTCGACCACTTCCCCACCGAAACTCCTTGGCTCCTACGTTATTTCGACAGAATCCGCTGGCACCCCGTCGAGCCCTACGAACTCCTGGACCTGCGCGCCGACTTCGCCGCAGGCAAGGTGGACATCCCCACCGAATCCGGCGAATTCCGCCTAGCCGACTACCGCAAGTTCCTAGCCGACAACGACACGTCCATCACCGACTTCCGCGCCACCCAAGCCGAAGCCTTCGCCGAAGAACGCCAATCCTGGCGCACCGCAGGCGAACTAGACTGACCGATCAAGATCATCACGCTCTCAGCGTGGCCATTTCTGGGTTTTGCCTCGCTGAGAGCGTGGTGATCAATCGTCCAGTGCGAGGAGGACGGTTTTGCCGGATGCGTGGCCTTCGGCGAAGGCTGCGATGGCGGCGGCGGCTTCGGCGAGGGGGTATCGGCGCTGGATGACCGGGCGGAGTGTGCCTTCGACGACCAGCGTGGCCAGGTAGTTCAGGTCGCCGGACGCCGGGCGCATCAGGAGGGGTTTGAGGGTTCGGCGGGTGAACAGGTTGACGAGCACGACCGAGGCGAGCCAGCGGACGGGGCCCAGCCAGTTGTCGCCGGGGGCTGCGGCGGAGGAGACGTAGACGCCGTCGGGGGTGAGTGCGCGGAGGTAGTCGCGCAGCTTGCGGTTGCCGGCGAGGTCGAAGATCGCGTCGTAGCGGAAGGGCGATGCCGCGAAATCGTCAGTGGTGTAGTCGATTACGACGTCCGCGCCGATGCTTCGCACCATCTCGATGTGCCGGGTGCTGCAGACGGCGGTCACGTGCGCGCCGAGTACTTTCGCGAGCTGCACCGCGAAACTGCCGACTCCGCCCGATGCGCCGTTGATCAGCACCCGCTGCCCCGGGCCAACCTTGCCGATGTCACGGAGGCCTTGTAGCGCGGTCATGCCTGAATCCGGTACGGCCGCAGCCTCTTCCCATCCGATCGAGGCAGGAACAGCAGCGAAGCACCCGACATCAGCGAGGACATATTCGGCGAATGCACCACTGGGCACTTCGCCGAAAACCCGGTCACCGACGGCAAATTCGGTCACACGCCCACCGACCGCGACAACTTCGCCCGCCAGATTCTGCCCGATCATCGGATGCTTGGGCCTGCGCAATCCGAACCCCAACCGCAGCAGATACGGCGTCCCGGTGAGCAGATGCAGGTCCCCGCTACACAGTGACGCCGCCCGCACCCGGACCACCACCTCGCACTCCCCCGGCGTCGGCCGCGGCACGATCTCGCTGCGCAACACCTCACCGCCGCCGTACCGGGGCGCAATCCACGCGGTCATCGAAGCCGTATCCACATCGGTCATGACGTCCCTCATCTCGCACTTACAGCGTAAGTCTCTACTGCGAGACGGTACGCTTACGCCGTAAGTAGGTCAAGGAAGGAACCCCACATGCCGCGCACTCCCCTCACCAGAGAACGAGTCCTGCGCGCGGCGATCGACCTCGCCGACCAGGAGGGCCTGGACGCCCTGTCGATGCGCAGGTTGGCCAAGGCGGTCGGGGTGGAGGCGATGTCGCTGTACAACCACGTCGCCAACAAGGACGACCTGCTCGACGGCATCATCGACCTGGTCGTCGCCGAGATCTACGTGCCCGAAACCGGCGGCGACTGGCAAGCCGAGCTGCGCCAGCGCGCCACCTCCGCCCACGAGGTCCTGCTGCGCCACCGCTGGGCCACCGGCCTGCTCGGCTCCCGTGTCAATGTCGGCCCCGCCATGCTCCGCTACGTCGACGCCACGCTGGGCTGCCTACTCGCCGCGGGCTTCACCTACGAACAGGCCGATCGCGCCTGGAACGCCCTGGACAGCCACATCTACGGATTCACGCTGCAGGCCATCAACTTCCCCCTCGCCCCCGACGAATACGCGAGCGCGGCACAACAATTCCTGCCCCTGATCCCCATCGAGACCCACCCCCACATGCACGCCCTCGCCAGCCTGGTCATCAACGGAACCCACTCCGGTACAGCCGATTTCACGTTCGGCCTCGATCTACTCCTGGACGGGTTGAGCCGCCTGATTCAGAGTGGGTCCCGCTGAGAATCAGCCCGCGACCAAGTCCACACTCCTGCGCAACCCGCTGGGCACAGGCCTGTCCAGCCCAGCCGTGACCTCCATGACCGCCTCGGCCACCGCGAGACGCGCACCCAGCCTCGGCGGCTCACGCAGACCCGAATCACCCTGCACCAGAAGCCGAACCGCCGCCCACGGCAGATTCATATCGGCGAATTCCGTGTGGAACAGGCCGGCCGAGGGACGTGGATTCGCCTCGAGCAGCACCGGTTGTCCAGCACGATAACGCAATTGGACATTGGTCAGATAGGCCAGTTCGAAGTGCTCGACCATGTCTCGCGCGATGGCGACCGCCGCAGGATCGTCCAACAGAATGCGGAAGCGACCCTGCTTGGCGCGCGGAATGCCCACCAGCAGTTCACCTCCCGGCGCGGACAGGCAGTCGATACTGATCTCCGGCCCTTCCAGGAACGGCATCACCAGCAGCGGCAGCGCGGGTTCGCCCTCCGCCGCGGCCCGTCGCATCGCCCCCGCCACCGCCTCGACCGAGGCGACCGGCCGTGGCGCCACGCGCAGGTTCGCCATGGTCAGCGGGCGATCGTCGAGGATGCGGAACCCGAAGGCCGAATACTCACCGCTGGGCTTGATGCACAGCGTCTCCCCCGTCAGCGACAACTCGTCGACTGCGGTGTGGAACTCGTCCGCGGTGGTCACCTCCCGCCACGGTGGCACGGGAATGCCCGCCGCACCGGCGATTTCGTAAGTGAGCACCTTACTGGTCAACGCCGTCACCGCCGACAACGGTGAACACATCACCGCGGTGCCGATCGCCGCGAAGTCCGCGATCCGGCCCGCGAGCGCGTCCAGCCGACGCGGCGGAATGAGCACGTCGATGCGGTGCGCCCGACAGAACTCGAGCGCGAACTGCGCGTATTCCTCATTGCTGACATGCCGAGGTTCGATCCCCGCCACATCGCACGCCGACAACGCGACCGCACTCGGATCCACATTGCTGGCATAGATACTGACCTCGACGCCATCGGGATTCTCCCGCAGCAACCGCATAACCTGAACCGATGCCGCACCAGCACTGCTCAGCCAAACCCGAAGCGTAATACCGACCGCTCCCATCCTGTTCTCGAAGAGAACCGGACCCTATCCCGGTTATGCTTCGAGCACATTGCGAGCAGAAGGACCCGACGTCACGATTTCGCCCGGGCCGCCCCCTACTTCGCGAGCTGGCCGATCCGCTGACGCGCGACGTTGAGCAACGTCGCGACATCGACATCGGGAACTTCCTCACGGCGCAGTTCCCTGACGAGCGAACGCTGCTCTTCGTTCAATTCTTCGGTGAGACGCTCGATCTTCGAACGGAGGTCGCTGATGTGCTCAACCCGGCCGCTGACATCACGTGCGTCGCCGAAGTCATCGACGATCAGTCTCGTTTCGACCTGCGACAGCGGCACATCCAGCTTTGCGGCGATGATCGTGCGCGCCTCGTAGCCCACATCCGTAAGATGCCTCGCCTGCCCACACGGATCGTCGCCGTACACGTCGGGGACGGTGATTTCCCACCACCGGCCGACCCGGTTCGCGTGTACGTCGTAGGTGATTGCAGTGCTCATGATTCGTCCTCCTCCGGGCAATCGCACGCCGCCATCGCCTTGTTGATGGTTCGAACCACCCCTGGCGAGATAGTTCGATGACCATCGGGAACGCTCACGTCGTGCTTGCCTGCGCGGCAGCCGTATATCGAGTGGCTACCCGCTCCATCGCGCAGTTTCGACCAGCCCTCCTTCTTCAGGGCTTGCAGGACCTTCCTGGTCGGTTGCTCCGCAATCATTGATCAACGCTATCAAGGTAGCACCCTCAGCGGCAAGCTGGCTAGCAGTTTCACCTGCTAGCCAGCTAGCCAACAACCTCTCCGGGGCGGATACCTACTCCGCGATGATCACCGTCACTTCACTGTCGGCCGCCTCGGTCGCATCGCCCGCGACCACGAACCAGTGGGTGACCTCGCCGTTGGACAGGTCGTCTTCGACTGAACCATCCGGCAGCACCGAGAGCGCGCCTGCGGTGGACGAGACCAGGAATTCTCCGATGGCGGCTGGGCCGGAGGCGTGGGTGGTGTAGGTGGTGCATTCGTAGTCGATGCCGTGTTCGTCGCGGAGGCGTTCGGCGAGGGTGATCGCGGCGCTCTGGGTGAGGGTCGAGATCGTGTCACCGGCGACCTGGACGAAGGCGGGGTGCTCTTCGGTCAGGGGGCGGACTCGGTCGGCGTAGGAGACGGGGTGGGCCGGGGCTGCGGCGATCTCGTCTTCGATGTCGGCCAGGGTCAGCCAGTGGCCTGCCACGCCGGCTACCGGTGTCGCGCTGATGCCGAAACCTGCTCCGGCGGCGGCGATTTCGACACCGGACAGTTCGCCGGCGAACAGCACCGCGGCGCCTGCCTTGTGTGCGGCCCAGGCGGCCAGGACCGAATCCACGCTGCGGGGCAGCGAGATCGCGACCACGTCGCCGGGGCCCGCACCGCGGGCGATGAGCACGCGGGCCAGCTGCGAGGACTTGCGATCCAGTGCGCTGTAGGCGATTTCGTCGTCGCCGCGTAGCAGAGCGGGTGCCTGCGGGTCGGCTTCGACGACTTCGGCGAGCACCTTGGCCACCGTTTGAGCGCCGACACCGGTGGTGACCGGGGCCGAAACCGCCGCTGCCACACCGGATTCGGCGAGCAGCTGGGCTCGTTCGCTCGCGTCGAGGATGTCGATGTCGCCGACCAGGCCGGTCGGGTTGTCGAGCAGTTCGTCGAGCACGCGCAGCAGGCGCTGCGACAGCGTGCGGACCTCGTCGGCGGTGAAGGTGCTGGTCAGGTACTTCATCGTGATCTCGATGGTGGATTCGGCCATCACCACCAGCGTGAGCGGGTAGTGGGTGGCGTCGTCCAGGCCCACACCGGTGACCTGCATGCCGTCGATCGAGCTGGCGGCGGTGACGGCGTCCTTGTCCATCGGGTAGGACTCGAACACCACCAGCGTGTCGAACTGCGCGCCCATGCCTGCCACCCGTTGGATGTCGGACAGGCCGACGAAGTGGTGGCTGAGCAGGTCGGCCTGCTCGGACTGCACCCGCTGGGTGAGCTTCTCCGCGGTCATCCGGTCGTCGATCTGGATGCGCACGGGCAGGGTGTTGATGAACAGGCCGACCATGGATTCCACGCCGGGCAGCTCCGCCGGGCGACCGGACACGGTCGCGCCGAACACCACGTCGTCGCGGCCGGTGAGACGGCCCACGACGATGCCCCACGCGGTCTGCAGCAGCGTGTTCACGGTGACACCGAGTTCACCGGCGAACTTGCCCAGCGCCCTGGTCCGGTCGGTGTCGATCTCGACGATGATCTTGTCGAGGTCGTACCGTTCCTCGGTGCGCGGCGCGGGCGCGAGCTGGGTGGGGCCTTCGACCCCGGCCAGTGCTTTCGCCCAAACCCGCAGCGACTCTTCACGATCCCACCCGGACAGGAAGGACAGGAAGTTGCGGTAGGAGGCCACCCGCGGCAGTGCGGTGAGGTCACCGCGCACCGCGTACAGCACCAGCAGGTCGCGCATGAGCAGCGGCATGGACCAGCCGTCGACCAGGATGTGGTGCACGGTGATCGCCAGGTGCGCGGTGCCCTCGCCGGTGGTGTAGAGACCGAAGCGGATCAGCGGCGCGGTGGCCATGTCGAACTGGTCGGCGCGGTCGGCCTGCAGCAGTTGCCGCATGCGCGGCATCCGCTGGTCTTCGGGCAGGTCGGTGAGGTCGGTTTCGCGCCACGGCACGTCGAGCTGCGACAGCACCACCTGCACCGGCTGACCGGCGGAGTCGGTGACGAACGCGGTCCGCAGGTTCGGGTACCGGTCGAGCACGGCCTGGGCCGCGCCGCGCAGTCGGTCGATGTCGAGCGGTCCGGTCAGGTCGAGCACGGCCTGCACGGTGTAGACGTCGACGGTGGCCGAGCTGAGCATGGCGTGGAACATCAGGCCCGCCTGCAGCGGCGACAGCGGCCAGACCTCCGACAGCGCGGGGTAGTCGCGTTCCCACAGTTCGAGGTCGGACTGGCCGACCCGCACCAGCGACATGTCGGACGGGGTGAAACCGCCCGCGTCGGCGCGCTGCGCGTGGGTGGCGAGCGCGGTGAGCGCGGCCACGAACAGGTCGGCGAATTCCTGCGCCTGGTCGACGGTGAGCAGGCCGGTCGGGAAGGCGATGTTCGCGCCGAGCTGCGGGCCCTGGTCGCCGTCGTTGACGATGGCGTTGATGTCCAGGGTCGCGTTGGCGGGCATGTCCAGGTCCATCTCGGCGTCGAGCTGGCCCAGATCCGCCACCGGCACCCAGCCGAGTTCGGCCAGTTCCGCGGGGATCTCACCGGCGGTCGCGCGGCCGAGGTAGTTGAAGCTGATCTGGCCCACGCTGGGCAGGTCCGCACCGTCGAGGTACTTCAGCATGCCGTAGCCGATGCCCTTGTCGGGCACGGCCAGCATCTGCTCCTTGACCGACTTGATGACGTCGGCGAGCACGGCGCCACCGGCGAACGCGTCGTCGAGGTCGGCGCCTGCCAGGTCGAGGCGGACCGGGAAGGCGGTGGTGAACCAGCCCACGGTGCGCGACAGATCCGCACCGGCGACGATCTCTTCCTGGCGGCCGTGGCCCTCCAGTTTGATCAGCGCCGTGGTACCGGATTCGTCACCGCGCCAACGGGATACGGCCAGCGCGAGTGCGGTGAGCAGGCCGTCGTTGACGCCGCCGTGGTACAGCCCGGGGATCGCGGTGAGGACCGCGTCGGTGACCTCGGGCGACAGGGTGACCTGCACCCGGTCGACGGTGGCGAACGTGTCGACCGACGGGTCGAACGCGCGCTTGCCGAGTTGCGGATCGGCGGTGGCCGCGACCTCACGCCAGAACGGCAGTTCCACGCGACGGTCGGCCGACTGCTCCACCAGACTGTGTGCCCAGCGGCGCATCGACGTGCCGTTGGCGGGCAGCGTGACCTGCTGACCTGCGGCGATCTGCCCCCAGGCCATGCCGAGGTCCGGGATCAGGATGCGCCAGGAGACGCCGTCGATCACGAAGTGGTGGCCGACGATGAGCAACGCGTCGCGACGGCGCGGGCCCTGCGTCGGCTCGCCGAAGGTGAACCAGACGAACTGCACCATGGCGGCGCTGGCCGGGTCGAGTCGGCCCATGGCCTCGTCGTATTCGACGCTGGCCAGCTTGGACAGCTGGTCGTCGGCGATGTCACCGGCGACCTCGACGCGACGCACGAGCGTGGTCACGTCGACCTCGCCCGGCGCCAAAGCCTCGAAGACCCAACCGTTTTCGTCGTTGGCGACCCGTGAGCGCAGCACATCGTGGTGGTCGAAGACCGCGCCGATGGTGGCGTGCAGGACGTCGGCGGTGATGTTCTCGGGCAGGCGCAGCACCATCGACTGGGAGAACCGGTCGTAGGTGGAACCGCTCGCCAGGATCTGGCGCATGATCGGCAGCATCGGGATGTCGCCGACACCGCCGCCCGGCAGTTCTTCCAGCACGATCTGCTCGGCGTCGCCCGCGAGCACGGCGATCTCGGCAAGCCCTGCGACACTGCGCTTTTCGAACACGTCGCGCGGCTTGAACAGCACGCCGCGGTCCTTGGCGCGGGAGACGAGCTGGATGGACAGGATCGAGTCACCGCCGAGGGCGAAGAACGAATCGTCCAAGCCGACCGCGTCCACACCGAGCACCTCGGCGAAGACGGTCGCGATGATCGCTTCGACTTCGCTTGTGGGAGTGCGGAACTCGCGCGGGGCGAGGACCGGCTCGGGCAGTGCGCGACGGTCGAGCTTGCCCGCAGGCGTCAGCGGGATCTCGTCGAGGACCATCACCGCGGCCGGGACCATGTGCGCGGGCAAGTGCTGCGCCGCGTACTCGATCAGGGCGGCCGGGTCGACGTTGCCGCGCACGTAGGACACCAGGATGGTGGCGCCCGCGTCGGTCTTGCGGCCGATGGTGGCAGCGAACTCGACGTTGTCGTGCGCGGTGAGGACCGCGTCGATCTCGCCCAGTTCGATACGGAAACCGCGGATCTTGACCTGGAAGTCGTTGCGGCCCACGTACTCCACGACGGGCTTGCCGTTGACCGTGCGCCAGGCGACCACGTCACCGGTGCGGTACAGACGCTCGCCTGCCACGTACGGGCTGGCCACGAAACGCTCGGCGGTGAGGCCGTGCCGCGCGTGGTAGCCGCGAGCCAGCGGGACACCACCGAGGTACAGCTCACCGGCCACGCCCTCGGGGACCGGGCGCAGGCGGTTGTCGAGCACGTACACGGTCGCGCCGGGGATCGGGCCACCGATGTTCATGATGTCGCCGGGGAGCAGCGGATCGGACAGGTTCGTCGCGATGGTCGCCTCGGTCGGGCCGTAGGCGTTGAAGAACCGGTGGTGGGCGGGGTGGGTGCCCGCGCTGTGCCAGTTCGCGACCAGGTCGACGGGGGCCTTGTCGCCACCGACGATCAGCGCTTCCAGGCCGGCCAGCGCCGCGGGTTCCATCGACGCCGCGACCAGCGGGGTGAGGAACACGTGGGTGAGCTGCTGGCTCTGGATGATCTCGGCCAGTTCCTCGCCGCCGACCACGCCGATCGGCGTGATCACGAGGGTGCCCGCCGAGCCGACCGCGAGGAGGAACTCGAGGATCGACGCGTCGAACGACGGGGAGGCGAAGGCCAGGGTGCGGGTGCTGGAGTCGAGGTCGAACTGCGTGACCTGGGCGGCGGCGAAGTTGGGCACACCGGCGTGGGTGACGACGACACCCTTGGGCAGGCCCGTCGAACCCGAGGTGTAGATCATGTAGGCCGTGTTGCTCGCACGCACGGCTGCGCGGCGATCGGCATCGGCGATCGGAGCGTCGGACTGTGCGGCGATCTCGACACGGGTGGCCTTGTCGTCGAGCACCAGCCAGTCACCCAGTGCGGGTGCGGGCAGGTGGTCGACCTCGGCCGACACCGTAATGCCCAGTGCCGCACCGGAGTCCGACATCATGTGCGCGATGCGCTCGGCCGGGTACTTCGGGTCCACCGGCAGGAACGCGGCGCCGGTCTTGATGACGGCCCAGATGGCGAGGGTGGTGTCGAGGGAGCGCTGCATGGCGATGGCGACGACCGTTTCCGGTGCCGCACCACGCTCGATGAGGACCCGTGCCAGACGCGAGGAGGCCGCGTCCAGCTCGGCGTAGGTGAGCGACGCGCCGGTCGCGACGATGGCCTGACCGGTCGGGTTGGTCGTCACGGCCTGGGCCAGCAGCTCGGGCAGGGTACTCACCGCCGCGGCGGGACCGCCTGTGCGCGTGAGTAGTTCGGTGCGCTCGGTCGCGTCGAGGAGTTCGAGATCGCCGACCGGGGTGGTGGTGTCGGCGACGACCTCGGCGAGCAGACGCTGGAAACGCTGCGCGAACTTCTCGATGGTCGACTGGTCGAACAGCGCACTGGCGTAAGAGAACTCGGCGTAGGCGCCCGCTTCGTCGCCTGCTGCGGCTTCACGCACGGTGAGCAGCAGGTCGAACTTGGCGGTGTCGACGTCGAAGTCGACGGCCGAGACCGACAGACCCTGCAGTTCGAAGCCGGCGTCGGGCAGGTTCTCGAACGACAGCGCCACCTGGAACAGCGGGTGTCGTGCGGTGGAGCGCTCGGGGTTGAGCAGTTCCACCAGGCGTTCGAACGGGATGTCGGCGTGGGCGAAGGCGGCCAGGTCGGCTTCCTTGGCCTGGGTCAGCAGCTCGGCGAAGGTGAGCTGGCCGCCGACCTGCGTGCGCAGGGCGAGGGTGTTGACGAACATGCCGATCACGTCGTCGAGTTCGGCCTCGCCACGGCCCGCGATCGGGGTGCCGATGACGATGTCCTCGGTGCCCGACATGCGTGCCAGGAATACCGCGAGCGCGGTGTGCACGACCATGAACAGGGTTGCGTTCTGTTCGCGGGCGATGGCGGACAGTCCGGCGTGGATGTCGCCGCCGATCGGGAACAGCACCCGGCCACCGGCGAAGGACTGCGTGCTCGGACGCGGCCTGTCGAGGGGCAGGTTCAGCTCGTCGGGGACGCCGGCCAGGGCGCGCTTCCAGTAGTCGGCCTGCTGGGCGATCAGGCTGGTCGCGTCGGTTTCGGAGCCGAGGACCTCACGCTGCCAGACGCTGAAGTCGGCGTACTGCACCGGCATCGGCGCCCAGCCCGGGCGTTCACCGGCCGCGCGGGCGGCGTAGGCGATCATCACGTCGCGGGTCAGCGGGCCCATGGACCAGCCGTCGGCGCTGATGTGGTGGGCGACGAACACGAGGATGTAGTCGTCGTCCTCTACCTGAAGCAGCTTGGCGCGCAAGGGAACTTCGCTGAGTACGTCGAAGCCGGTGGAGATGACTTCGGCGATCTTGTCGCGAACCTGTTCGGGCGTAACAGTTTCCGGCGTCAGGTCCGGGACATTGCCTTCGACCGGCAGGATCACCTGGTGCGGTGTGCCATCGGCCGACGGGTACACCGTGCGCAGGGTTTCGTGGCGGGCGAGCACGTCGGCCACGGCCAGTTGCAGCGCGTCGACATCCAGCGCGCCCGACAGTCGGACGGCGACGGGGATGTTGTTCACCGAGGATTCGGTGTCGAACTGGTTCAGGAACCACATGCGCTGCTGTGCGAGCGACAGCGGCACCTGCTCCGGGCGCGGTCCGGCGACCAGCGCGCGACGCCCACCGGCGCCCGCACCCTGCTCGACCTTGACCGCGAGACCGGCCACGGTCGATGCCTCGAACAGCAGGCGCACGGGCACGCGGCTGTCGAGAGCGGCGCCGAGGCGGGCCGCGACCTGGGTGGCCAGCAGCGAGTTGCCGCCGAGGGCGAAGAAGTCGTCGTCGGCACCGACACGTTCGGCGCCGAGGACGTCGGCGAAGACACCGGCCACGATCTCTTCGATCGGGGTCGACGGTGCGCGGAAGGCTTGCGCCTCGAACTCCGGCTCCGGCAGGGCCTTGCGGTCGAGCTTGCCGTTCACGTTCAGCGGCAGGGCGTCCATCACGACGAACGCGGCGGGCACCATGTACGACGGCAGACCGGCGGCCAGCGTCGACTTGACCTCGGCCACATCGACTTCCACTGCCGCGCGGGCAATGGTGCCGTCAGTGGACGGCGCTTCACCCTTGGGCTGTGCGCCGACCAGGTAGGCCACGAGGCGGTCGCCGGTGAGCGGATCGGACTTGGCGATGACCGCGGCCTGGGCGATCTCGGGCAGCGCGAGCAGTGCGGCCTCGATCTCGCCGAGTTCGATGCGGAAGCCGCGGATCTTCACCTGGAAGTCGGTGCGGCCCCGGTAGTCGAGTTCGCCGTTGTGCCAGGCCACCAGGTCACCGGTGCGGTACATGCGGGCACCGTCGGCGAACGGGTTCGCGACGAAACGGTCGGCGGTCAGATCGGCGCGGCTGTAGTAGCCGCGGGCCAGTTGGGCGCCGGCCAGGTACAGCTCACCGGCGACACCGTCGGGCACGGGGCGCAGGCGCTCGTCGAGGACGTAGACCTGGCTGTTCCATTCGGGCGAACCGATGGAGACCGAGCCCTGGTCGGCGGCGTCGACCCGGTGCGAGGTGATCGAGACCGCGGCCTCGGTCGGCCCGTACAGGTTGAACAGCTCGGTGCGGCTGAACTCGGCGCGGAAGCGCTGGGCCAGCGAGCCCGGCAGCGCTTCACCGATGGCGAGGACCCGCCACAGCGAATCGGGCATCCCGGAAGCGAGCAGCGCGTCGAGCATCGACGGCACCACGTGCAGCGTGGTGACCCATTCGCGGGCCATCAGCTCGTTGAGGTAGGCCGGGTCGCGATGGCCGTCGGCCGAGGCGATCACCAGGCGACCACCACAGACCGCGGCCGACCAGAATTCCCAGACCGACAGGTCGAAGGTGGCGGCGGTCTTGAGCAGGACCGCGTCGGCGGCGTCCATGCCGAACTCGATCAGCTTCCACTGCAGCTGGTTGGCGATCGCGCCGTGCGGGACGGCGACACCCTTCGGGCGGCCGGTCGAGCCGGACGTGAAGATCACGTACGCGGTGTTCTCCGGACGCAACGGCTCCGTGCGCTCGGCATCGGAAACCGGTGCGGCACTGAGTGATTCCAGGTCGAGCTCGTCGATGCGCACCACGGGGGCGACATCGGTGGCGAACTCGGCATTGGTCAACACGCAGACCGGTGCCGCCGTCTCGAGGATGTAGTCCGTGCGCTCCGCCGCCTGATCGGGATCGACCGGCACATACGCACCACCGGACTTGGCGACCGCGTACATCGCGACAACCAGATCCACCGAGCGACGCATCGCCAGCGCGACCCGCGACTCCGGACCCACACCCAGCGAGATCAGGTGCCGCGCAAGGCGGTTCACCTTTGCATCGAGTTCGGCGTAGGTGAGCTGGGCGCCGTCGTCGGTGACCAGCGCGGTCGCCTTCGGATCGGCGGCCACAGTCGCGTCGAGTAGCGAGACCAGAGTGGCCTCGGTGTCGACCGCGTACGCGGTGGAGTTGCGGCCGTCGAGGATCTGGGTGCGTTCGGCCGGTGCGAGGAGTTCGATGTCGCCGACCGCGGTGCGCGGGGTGGCGACGATCGCGCCGAGCAGGCGGACGAACCGCTCCACGAAACCTTCGACCGTGGCGTGGTCGAACAGGTCGGTGGCGTAGGTGAACAGACCCGAAATGCCTTCGGGCTCACCGGCATCGGTGTAGCGGTCGGTGGCGATCAGGTGCAGGTCGAACTGCGACAGCTTGGAGTCGATGTCGAGTCCGGAGACCGTGAGACCGGGCAGTTCCAGGGTGGCGCGGCTGAGGTTCTGGAACGACAGGCCGACCTGGAACAGCGGGTGACGCGCGGTGGAGCGGACCGGGTTGAGCACCTCGACCAGGCGCTCGAACGGCACGTCGGCGTTGGCGAACGCCGCGATGTCGTCCTCGCGCTGGCGGGCCAGCAGCTCGGTGAAGGCTTCGCCGCCGTCGACCTTGGTGCGGAACACCAGGGTGTTGACGAACATGCCGATCATGTCGTCCAGGGCGGCCTCGCCACGACCGGCCATCGGGGTGCCGATGGCGATGTCGTCGGTGCCCGACAGGCGCGCGAGCAGCACCGCGAGGGCGGTGTGCACGACCATGAACAGCGTCGCACCTTCGGCGCGGGCCAGTTCGACCAGCGCGCGGTGGGTGTCGGCGTCGATCTGGACGTCGACCTTGCTACCGGCGAAGGTCTGCACCGCCGGGCGCGGACGGTCGGCGGGCAGGTCGAGCTGATCGGGCAGGTCGGCCAGTGCCTGCTTCCAGTGCGCGACCTGCTTGGCCGCCATGGAGTCGGCGTCGTCCTCGTTGCCGAGGAGGTCGCGCTGCCAGATGCTGTAGTCCGCGTACTGGACCGCGAGGGGCGCCCAGCCGGGTTCGGTGCCCATGGAGCGGGCGGCGTAGGCGGTCATCAGGTCGCGGGTCAGCGGGGCGACCGAGGAGCCGTCACCGGAGATGTGGTGGATGACCAGGGCGAGGACGAACTCGTCGGTGTTCTCTACACGGAACAGAGCGACCTTGAGCGGAACCTCGGTGGTGACGTCGAACATCGTCGACATCAGTTCCGCGACAGCAGTTTCCATCTCGTCGGCGGCGACCGTGCGCTCGAGCAGTTCCGGCGCGGCTTGCGCGGGCGACAGGATCACCTGTGCCGCACCAGCTTCGGTCTGCGGGTAGATCGTGCGCAGGATCTCGTGGCGGGCCACCAGGTCGGTGACCGCCGTGCGCAGCGCGTTCACGTCGAGCTCGCCGGTGAGGCGCACCGCGACCGGCACGTTGTAGGCGGCGGACTGGGTGTCGAAGCGGTTGAGGAACCACATCCGCTGCTGCGCGAGCGACAGCGGGATGAACTCGGGACGCGGGCCCGCCTTCAGTGCCTTGCGGTCACCGGTTTCGGCATGCTGCTCGACCCGCTGGGCCAGGGCAGCGACCGTGGACGCCTCGAACAGCAAGCGCACGGGGATGCGGGTATCCAGGGCTTCGCCCAAGCGGGCGGCGACCTGTGTGGCCAGCAGCGAGTTGCCGCCCCACGCGAAGAAGTCGTCGTCGAGGCCGAACTGCTTGTCGGCGTCGAGGCGAAGGACCTCGGCGAAGGTGGCGGCGACGAGCTGTTCGCTCGGGCTCACCGGCGCGCGGAACACGGCCTTCTCGACCTCGGGCTCCGGGAGGGCCTTGCGGTCGAGCTTGCCGTTGGCGTTCAGCGGCAGGGCGTCGAGCTGCAGGAACACGGTGGGGACCATGTAGGAGGGCAGTTCGGCGGCGAGTGCTGTGCGCAGGGCGAGCTTGTCGAGCTCGGCGGTGGCGCGAGTCTGCGCGGCAACGGCGGCATCCGCAGATGCGGCGTCCACGGCAGCGTCGTCGGCTGCAACGTCATCGGCGGCGACAGCGGCATCGGCCGAGTTGGCAGCAGCAGTGCCGTCGGCGACAGCAGCGGCATCCGCAACGACGTAGGCGACGAGGCGATCGCCGACGACGGGGTCGGTGTGGGCAAGCACGGCAGCCGACGTGATGCCCGGCTGACGCAGCAGCGCGGCCTCGATCTCGCCGAGTTCGATGCGGAAGCCGCGAATCTTCACCTGGAAGTCGGTGCGGCCTCGGTAGTCGAGTTCGCCGTCGGCGTTCCAGGCGACGAGGTCACCGGTGCGGTACATGCGCTCGCCGGTTGCCGAGAACGGGTCGGCGACGAAGCGGTCGGCGGTGAGATCGGCGCGACCGTAGTAGCCGCGGGCCAACTGGGCGCCGGCCAGGTACAGCTCGCCGGAGACGCCGACCGGGACCGGGCGCAGGCGCGAATCCAGCACGTACACACGGCTGTTCCACTCCGGGGCGCCGATCGAGACCGACACCGTGTCCGCGTCGGTGACCGCGTGGCTGGTGATCGAGACCGCGGCCTCGGTCGGGCCGTACAGGTTGAACAGCGCGGCGGTGTTGGCCGCGCGGAAACGCTGGGCGGTCGCGGCGGGCAGCGCCTCACCGATGGCGAGGACGCGACGCAGCGTACGTGGCAGTGCCGCACCGGATTCGGTGAGCAGCGCGTCGAGCATCGACGGCACCGCGTGCAGCGTGGTGACGGCGGTGGCCCGCATCAGGTCGTTGAGGTAGGCCGGGTCGCGGTGACCGTCGGCAGTGGCGACCACCAGGCGGGCGCCCGCGACGGCGGCGGTCCAGAATTCCCAGACCGAGAGGTCGAAGGTGGCGGCGGTCTTGAGCAGCACCGCGTCGTCGGCACCGATGCCGAATTCGGCTGTCTCCCAGAGCAACTGGTTGACGATCGCGCCGTGCGAGACCGCGACACCCTTGGGCTTACCGGTCGAGCCGGACGTGAAGATCACGTACGCGGTGTTCGCCGGGACCAGCGTCACACCGGTGATCGCGGCATCGCTGACATCGCTCAGGTCGAGCTCGTCGAGGACGACCACTTCGGCTGCCGCCGTGCTGAATTCGGCGTTAGCCGTGGTCAGCACAACAGCCGGGGCTGCGGTTTCCAGGATGTAGTCGGTGCGCTCGGCGGGCTGATCCGGGTCGATCGGCACATACGCAGCACCCGTGCGGGCCACCGCGTACATCGCGATGATCAGTTCGGCCGAGCGGCGCATCGCCAGCGCCACCCGATCCTCGGAGCTGATACCGAGCGAGATCAGGTGCCTGGCGAGGCGGTTCACTTCCGCGTCCAACTCGGCATAGGTCAGCTCGATACGACCGGCAGTTTCGACAGCTGTCGCGCTGACCGAAGCGAACGTCTCCGAGGAGAGGCCGACGGGAATACGCCCCTCGGTGGCGTCCACAACTAGGGCGATCGCGTCGGGCGTGGCCGCCACGGTCGCGTCGAGCAGCGAGACCAGGGTGGCGTCGGTGTCGACAGCGTGCGCGGTGTCGTTCCACGCGGTGACGATCTGCGTGGATTCCGGCGTGGTGAGCAGGTCGATGTCGCCGACCGGGATGGTGGCGTCGGCGGCTACCGCGTCGAGGACGAGCAGGAAGCGGTCGGCGAAGCTCTGGACCGTCGACTCGTCGAAAAGGTCGATGGCGTAGCCGAATTCGGTGACCAGCTGGGCGGGTGCGCCGTCGTCGGTGTAGCGGTCGTAGAGGGTGACGTGCAGGTCGGTCTTGGCCAGCTGGGAGTCGTAGTCGACGGCGCTGACGGTCAGGCCGGGCAGTTCGAAGGTGGTGTCGGCCAGGTTCTGGAACGACAGGCCCACCTGGAACAGCGGGTTGCGCGCGGTGGAGCGGACCGGGTTGAGGACCTCGACCAGGCGCTCGAACGGCACGTCGGCGTTGGCGAAGGCTTCCAGGTCGCGGTTGCGCACGTCGGCGAGCAGTTCGGCGAAGGAGGCGCCGGGGTTCACGGCGGTGCGGAACACCAGGGTGTTGACGAACATGCCGATCAGGTCGTCGAGTTCGCGTTCACCACGGCCCGCGATCGGCGTGCCGACGGCGATGTCGTCGGTGCCGGACAGACGCGCGAGCAGCACGGCCAGTGCGGCGTGCACGACCATGAACAGCGAGGCGTTGTTCGCCCTGGCCAGGTCGTGCAGGGCCGCGTGGCGGACCGGGTCGATCTCGAAGCGGATGGCCTGGCCCTGGAACGACTGCGCGGGCGGGCGCGGCCGGTCGGTGGGCAGTTCCAACTGGTCGGGCAGCCCGGCGAGGGCTTCGGTCCAGTAGGCGACCTGCTTGGCGGCCAGGGATTCGGTGTCGGACTCGTCGCCGAGAACCTCACGCTGCCACAACGCGTAGTCCGCGTACTGCACGGGCAGCGGCGCCCACTGCGGCGCTTCGCCCTGCACGCGGGCCACGTAGGCGGCCATGATGTCGCGTGCGAGGGGGCCCATCGACGAACCGTCGGCGGAGACGTGGTGCACGGTGAACGCGAGCACGTGGTCGGTGGAGTTGAGCTCGAACAGTGCGACGGCCAGCGGCACCTCGCGGGTGACGTCGAAGGTGGTCATCGCGAATTCGATGACGGCACCGAGCAATTCGGACTCGTCGACGTCGATGTGGTGCACCTGCGCGCTGACCTGCGAGTTCGGCAGGATCACCTGACGCGGGCCGTCGGCCGACGCCGGGTAGGTGGTGCGCAGCATCTCGTGGCGGGCGAACACGTCGCCGATCGCCTGCTCGAGCGCGGGCACGTCGAGGTCGCCGGTGAGGCGGACGGCCAACGGAATGTTGTCCACCGCCGAGGTGGAGGTATCGAACTGGTTGAGGAACCAGTAGCGCTGCTGGGCCGGCGACAGCGGGATCACGGCGGGCCGCTCCCCCGCGACCAGGCGCGGACGGGCCCGGCCGGAACCGGCGTTGTGCTCGGCGCGGGCGGCCAGCGCGGACACGGTCGAGGCCTCGAACAGATCGCGGACCGACAGCTGGGTGTCCAGGGCTGCGCCGATGCGGGCGGTGACCTGAGTGGCCAGCAGCGAGTTGCCGCCGAGTTCGAAGAAGTCGTCGTCGGCACCGACGCGGGTCACGCCGAGCACATCGCCGAAGGTGCCCGCCACGATCTCTTCGATCGGGGTGGACGCCGCGCGGAAGACCTTGGCTTCGAACACCGGCGCGGGCAGCGCCTTGCGGTCGAGCTTGCCGGAAGCGTTGAGCGGGAAGGCTTCCAGGATCACGAACGCGGTGGGGACCATGTAGGTCGGCAGCGCGCTGCCGAGTTCGGCGCGCACAGCGTCGAGGTCGATGCTCGTACCGGCGGCCGGGATCAGGTAGCCGACCAGCTGGTCGCCGAGGCGCTCGTCGGACCGGACGACCACGACCGACTGGGCGATCGACGGCAGTGCGGTGAGCGCGGACTCGATCTCGCCGAGTTCGATGCGCAGACCACGCAGCTTCACCTGGAAGTCGGTGCGGCCCAAGTACTCCAGCTCGCCGTCGGCCGTCCAAGCGACGAGGTCACCCGTGCGGTACATGCGGGCACCGACCGCGAGGGTGTCGGCGGTCCCGGACTCTGGGCTCGCTGCTGATCCGCCGCCGGACACAGCGGCGAACGGGTCGGCGACGAAGCGGTCGGCGGTGAGGTCGGGTCGGTTGACGTAGCCGCGCGCCAGCTGGACACCGGCCAGGTACAGCTCGCCGGGGACACCGACGGGTACCGGGTGCAGGCGCGAATCCAGCACGTACACCTGGGTATTGAAGACCGGGGCACCGATCGGCACCGAGGTGATGTCGGCGTCGACGACCTCATGGAAGGTGACGTCGACGGCGGCTTCGGTGGGGCCGTACAGGTTGTGCAGGGCCGCGCCGGTGAGCGCGCGCATCCGCTGGGCGGTCGGCGCGGGCAGCGCCTCACCGGAGGCGAACACCAAACGCAAGGTCGACGCCGTCACGGTGCCTGCGGTCGCTCCCGCGACCACGGAATCGGCAACCGTGCCGTCGGCGGGTGCGGTCGCGGTGCCGGCCGAAGCGACAGCGGCACGGTCGGCGAGTTCGGCGACGAACACCGACATCATCGACGGCACGAAGTGCGCGGTGGTGACGCCCTCGGTCGCGATGATCTCGGCGAGGTACGCCGGATCGCGGTGACCGTCGGGCTTGGCGACAACGAGACGCGCACCGATCTGCAAGGGCCAGAAGAACTCCCACACCGACACGTCGAACGTGGCAGGCGTCTTCTGCAGGACCACGTCGGCCTCGGTCAGGCCGTACTGCTCCTGCATCCAGACCAGACGGTTGACGATCGCGCCGTGGCTGACCGCAACGCCCTTCGGGCGACCCGTCGAGCCCGACGTGAAGATCACGTACGCGGTGTTCTCCGGACGCACCGGGGCGATCCGCTCGGCATCGGTGACCGGTTCGGCCGAGTAGCCGGACAGGTCGAGGCTCTCGATGTTCAGCGCCGTGGTCGAACCGGCGTCGAATTCGTCGCGGGCAGTGGTCAGTACGCACACCGGCGCTGCGGTTTCCAGCACGTAGTGGGTGCGCTCGGCCGGGTGGTCGGGGTCCAGCGGCACGTAAGCACCACCGGCCACGCTCACCGCGTACATGCCGATCACCAGGTCGAGCGAGCGGCGCATGCCGAGCGCGACCATGGTGTCGGGGCCGACGCCCTGGGCGATGAGGTGGCGGGCCAGGCGGTTCACGCGAGCGTCGAACTCGGCGTAGGACAGACTCGTCCCCTCGAAGGTGAGGGCGGTCGCGTTCGGGCTGGTCGCGGCCTGTGCCTGGTACATCGACACGAGCGTCGCGGCCTGGTCGACCGGGTGCTCGGTGGCGTTCCAGTCGGTGACCACCTGGCGGTATTCGGCCGGGGCCAGCAGCCCGACCTCGCCGATCGCGCGATCGGGCTTGGCCACGACCGCGGTCAGCATCCGCACCAGTCGCTGCGCCAAGGCAGCGACGGTCGCGGCGTCGAACATGTCTGTCGCGTAGGCGAATTCGGCGGTCATGCCGTCGGCGGAACCGTCGGCGCGGTGCCGGTCGGTCAGGTTCAGGTGCAGGTCGAACTTGGCGGTGACCACATCAAGGGGCACGCCCGCGACCTCGAGGCCGGGGAGTTCGAAGGATGCCTCGCCGGTGTTCTGGAACGACAGCATCACCTGGAACAGCGGGTGCCGTGCCTGCGAGCGGGCCGGGTTGAGGATCTCGACCAGGCGCTCGAACGGCAGGTCGGCGTGGCCGAAGGCGGCGAGGTCGTTCTCCCTGGTCTGGGCGAGCAGGTCGGCGAACGGCTGGGCCGGGTCGACGGTGCTGCGCAGGACAAGGGTGTTGACGAACATGCCGATGGCGTCGTCGAGGACCGCTTCACCACGGCCCGCGACGGCGGTGCCGATGGCGATGTCGTCGCTGCCCGACAGGCGGGCCAGCAGGGCCGCGAACGCGGCGTGCACGACCATGAACAGGCTGGCGCCGTGTTCGCGAGCCAGGGCATTGAGGCTGGCCGACAGGGTCGGGTCGATCGAGAACTCGTGCACGCCACCGCGATTGGACGCGACGGCAGGACGGGCGCGATCGGCGGGCAGGTCGAGCTGGTCGGGCAGCCCGGCCAGATTCTGCGACCAGTAGGCCACCTGCTGGGCGATCATCGACGCCGAATCCGCTTCGGAGCCAAGGGTTTCGCGCTGCCACAGGGCGAAGTCGGCGTACTGCACGGGCAGCGGCGCCCAACCGGGCGCCTCACCGCGCGAGCGGGCCGCGTAGGCGATCATCACGTCGCGGGCCAGCGGACGCACCGACCAACCGTCGCCGGAGATGTGGTGCACGACGAAGACCAGCACGTGGGTGTCGGGGTGCGAGCCGTCCATCGAGCCCGCGATGCGCAGCAGTTCGGCGCGCACCGGGACCTCGGCGGTCACGTCGAATCCGGCGAGCACGAGTTCGCTGATCCGATCGCGAATCTCGTCCTCGCCCACGGTGATCGGGTTCAGCGCGATCGGCATCTGGCTCACGGGCAACACGACCTGCACGCCGTGGCCGTCAGCGGTTTCGGGGTAGACGGTGCGCAGGACCTCGTGGCGTTCGACCACGTCGACGACGGCCTGGCGCAGGGCGTCGATGTCGAGGTCGCCGGTCAGGCGGACGGCGAGGGGGATGTTGTTGACGCCGGTGGCGCTGTCGAAGCGGTTGAGGAACCACATGCGCTGCTGAGCCAGCGACAGCGGGATCTGCTCGGGGCGCGATCCGGCGACGAGCTCGCGACGGCTGCCGCTGCCCGCGTGGGTTTCCACCTTGGCGGCCAGTGCGGCCACCGACGGCGCCTCGAACAGCACGCGCACGGGGACGCGGGTGTCCAGTGCCGCACCGAGGCGGGCGACCACCTGGGTGGCGATGAGCGAGTTGCCGCCCAGGTCGAAGAAGTCGTCGTCGAGGCCGACCGCACTGTCGCCGGTCAGGCCGAGCACCTCGGCGAAGGTGGTGGCGACGATCTCCTCGATCGGGGTACGCGGCGCACGGAACTCACGCGCCTCGAACACCGGATCGGGCAGGGCACGACGGTCGAGCTTGCCGTTGGCGCTGAGCGGCATCTCGTCGATGACGACGAACGCGGCCGGGACCATGTAGGACGGCAGCTGTGCGGCGAGATGCGCACGCAGCGAGTCGATGTCGACGGTCTCGCCGGCGGCGGGAACGACGTAGCCGACGAGCTGGTCACCGGTGCGCGCATCCGAACGCACGACCACCACGGCCTGCGCGACGGTGTTCTGCGCGGTGAGCGCGGCCTCGATCTCGCCGAGCTCGATACGCAGACCACGCAGCTTGACCTGGAAGTCGGTGCGGCCGAGGTAGGTGATCACGCCGTTCTCGTCGCGGCGGACGAGGTCACCGGTGCGGTACATGCGGGCGCCTGCGGTGCCGTCGCTGGAGTCGGTGTGCGAACCCTCGGCGGAACCGGCGCGCGAACCCGCGATGGTCTGGGCGGTGCTGCCAGTGGCGAATGGGTCGGCGACGAAGCGGTCGGCGGTCAGGTCGGGGCGGCCGAAGTAGCCGCGGGCCAGCTGGGCACCCGCGAGGTACAGCTCACCGGCGACACCGGCGGGGACCGGGTGCAGGCGCGAGTCCAGGACGTAGGCCTGCGAGTTCCAGACCGGCGAGCCGATCGGGACGGCGCCGTCGACCTGGTCGGCGACCGGGCCGTGCGTCGCGTGCACGGTGAACTCGGTGGGTCCGTACAGGTTGAACAGGGCCGCGTCGCTCACCTTGCGGAACGCGACGACGGTGTCGGCGGTGAACGCCTCACCGGCGATCAACAGGGCACGCAGTGAGGACAGAGCTCCGCCCTCGATGGCGGCTTCATCGATGCTGCCTGCGAAAACGGTCAGCATCGAGGGTACGAACGAGGTCATCGTGACCCGTTGCGCGGCAATGACATCCGCGAGGTACTGCGGGTCGCGGTGGCCGTCGGGGCTGGCCACGACGATCCGGCCGCCGGTGCTCAGCGGGCCGAACAGCTCCCACACCGACACGTCGAAGGTGGCGGGGGTCTTGAACAGCACCACATCGTCGGCATTGATGCCGTATTCGCCGGTGATCCAGCGGATCTGGTTGACCACGGCCGAGTGCGGCACGGCCACGCCCTTGGGGCGGCCGGTCGAGCCGGAGGTGAAGATGACGTAGGCCGGGTGCTGCGGGAGCAGCGGTGCGATCCGCTCGGCGTCGGTGACCGGGGTCGCCGGGTACGCCGCGAGGTCGAGTGCGTCGATGACCAGCGTCTGCGGCGCACTCGCCGGTACATCGTTGATCGACGAGCCCGAAACGTCCCCGGTCGCGGGGACCGGGTTCGCGGCCGGGCCGGTCGCGTCGGCCGCGTCGGCCGCGGCAGCGTCTGTGACGGCCCGCGATCCGGCGGCATTATCAGCCGCGCCGCCGTCGAGTCCGAACCCGTCGCGGGTGGTGGTGAGGACGGCGACCGGGGCGGCCGTCTCGAGCACGTAGGCGATGCGGTCGGCGGGCTGGTCCAGGTCGAGCGGCACGTAGCCACCGCCTGCTTCCTGCACCGCGTAGGCGGCGACGACCAGGTCGATGCTGCGGCGCAGGCCGAGCGCGACCAGGGTCTCCGGGCCGACACCTGCTTCGATCAGGCGATGCGCCAAGCGGTGCACGCGCGACGCGAATTCGGCGTAGGTGAGGGTTTCGCCGGTGGCGGGGTCGACCATCGCGACCGCGTCCGGCGTGGCCGCGGCCTGGCGGGCGAACTCGTCCACCAGCGTGCCCGCGCCGGGCAGCTCGCGTGCGGTGTCGTTCCAACCGTGCACGGCCAGTGCGGTTTCGGCGGAATCGAGCAGCTCGATGTCGCCGACAGCGCGGTTCGGGGTCGCCGCGATCTCGGTGAGCAGGCGGGCGAAGCGGGCGCCGAAGCGATCCATCGTCGCCGCGTCGAACAGGTCCGTCGCGTAGATCAGCTCGGCGACGATGCCGGAGGCGTCGCCCGGCTTCTCGGTGAGCACGACCTGCAGGTCGAACTTCGCCACGTCGATCGGCAGGTCTACGCCGCTGACCGTGAGGCCGGGCAGTTCGAGGCTGTTCTGGGCGGTGTTCTGGAAGGCCAGCATGACCTGGAACAGCGGGTGGCGGGCCTGGGAGCGGGCGGGGTTGATGATCTCGACCAGGCGCTCGAAGGGGAGGTCGGCGTGGCCGAAGGCGGCGATGTCGGCGGCGCGGACTTCGCCGAGCAGGTCGGTGAAGGTGGCGTCGCTGTCGACCTCGGTGCGCAGCACCAGGGTGTTGACGAACATGCCGATCAGGTCGTCGAGGGCGCGTTCACCGCGGCCCGCGATGGGGGTGCCGATGGCGATGTCGTGCTCGCCGGATAGGCGCGACAGCAGCAGGGCCAGGGCGGCGTGGGTGACCATGAACAGCGTCGCGCCGCGGGCGCGGGCCAGATCTGTCAGTGCCGCATGGGTTTTCGCGTCGATCTCGAAGGTGTGGGTGGCGCCGCGTCCGCTGGCGACCGCGGGGCGCGGTCGGTCGGCGGGCAGGTCGAGCTGCTCGGGCAGGCCGCGCAGGGTCGAGCCCCAGTACGAGATCTGCTGGGCGATCACCGATTTCGCATCGTCCTCGTCGCCGAGTACCGAACGCTGCCACAGGGCGAAGTCGGCGTACTGGACGTCGAGGGGTCGCCAAGCCGGTTCGGCGCCTTCGACGCGGGCGCTGTAGGCCGTCATCACGTCGCGGGTCAGCGGGCCCATGGAGAAGCCGTCGGCCGAGATGTGGTGCACGACAAGGGCGAGCACGTGTTCGGTGGGGCTGATCTCGAACAGGGCGGCGCGGAACGGCACCTCGGCGGTGACGTCGAACGCGGTGAGCACCAGCTCCGAAAGGCGTTGCGGCAGTTCGGCGGCGGTGGTCTCGATCGGCGCGAGGTCGGGGATGACCTTGCCGGTCGGGACGATCACCTGGTAGCCGGCGCCCGCGACCTCCGGGTAGTAGCTGCGCAGGGATTCGTGCCGGGCGAGCACGTCGGCCACGGCCACCTGCAGCGCCTGGCGGTCGAGCAGGCCCGAGAGACGAACGGCGGCGGGGATGTTGTCCACCGCGGACTCGGGGTCGAAGCGGTTGAGGAACCACATGCGCTGCTGCGCGAGCGACAGCGGCACCCGTTCCGGACGCTGCTGCGGCACCAGCGGCGCGCGGCGTTCGGTACCGGAGTGCGTCTCCGCGCGGGCGGCCAGCCCGGCGACGGTGGAGGACTCGAACAGCTCGCGCACGCCGATATCGGTGTCGAGCGCGGACGACAGGCGGGCGGCGACCTGGGTGGCGGTGAGCGAGTTGCCGCCGAGGGCGAAGAAGTCGTCGTCGAGGCCGACCCGGTCAAGGCCGAGCACACCGGCGAAGGTGGCGGCGACGATCTCCTCGACCGGTGTGGTCGGGGCGCGGAACACCGCGGCCTCGAACACCGGCGCGGGCAGCGCCTTGCGGTCGAGCTTGCCGGAGGCGTTGAGCGGGAACTCGTCGAGGACGATGATCACCGCGGGCACCATGTAGGCGGGCAGGTTGTTGCCCAGTTCCTCGCGGGCGTCCTCGATGTCGACGGTGCGGCCGGTCGCGGGGATGACGTAGGCGACGAGCTGGTCGCCGGTGTGCTGATCGCCGCGCACGACGACCACCGACTGCGCGACCTCGTCGAGGCCGGTCAGTGCCGATTCGATCTCGCCGAGTTCGATGCGCAGACCGCGCAGCTTCACCTGGAAGTCGGTGCGGCCCAGGTATTCCAGCTCGCCCTGTTCGGTCCAGGCGACGAGGTCACCGGTGCGGTACATGCGTTCGCCGTCCGCACCGAACGGGCTGGCGACGAAGCGGTCCGCGGTCAGATCCGGCCGTGCGACGTAACCACGCGCCAGCTGATCACCGGCGAGGTACAGCTCACCCGCGACGCCGACTGGGACGGGGCGCAAGCGCGCGTCGAGGACGTAGACCTGGGTGTTGAAGACCGGCGCGCCGATCGGGACGGTGTCCACATCGGTGTCGACGACCTCGTGGAAGGTGACGTCGACCGCGGCTTCGGTGGGACCGTACAGGTTGTGCAGCGCGGCACCGGTGAGCTCGCGCAGACGGTGAGCGGGCTTGGGCGGCAACGCTTCACCGGAGGCGAACACCATTCGCAGCGAATCACACTGTGCGGCAGCGGCATCGGCGACGAACACCGCGAGCATCGACGGCACGAAGTGCGTGACAGTGACACCCTCGGCACGGATGATCTCCGCGAGGTACGCGGGATCGCGATGGCCGTCGGGCTTCGCCACAACGAGGCGAGCGCCGATCTGCAAGGGCCAGAAGAACTCCCACACCGACACGTCGAACGTGGCAGGCGTCTTCTGCAGAACAACATCGGCCTCGGTCAGACCGTAAGCCTCCTGCATCCACACGAGACGGTTGACGATCGCGCCATGGCTGACCGCCACGCCCTTCGGACGACCCGTCGAACCCGACGTGAAGATCACGTACGCGGTGTTCTCCGGGCGCAGCGGGGCGATGCGCTCGGCGTCGGTGACGCGGGTGTCGGTGTAGCCGTCGAGGTCCAGCAGGTCGATGCGGACCTGCGCGGTGTCGATGTCCAGATCGGTGCCCGAGGTGAGCACGCACACCGGATCCGCCGTTGCCAGAATGTATTCCGTGCGCTCGGCCGGGTGATCGGGGTCCAGCGGCACGTAGGCGCCACCGGCCATGCTCACCGCGTACATGCCCACGACCAGGTCGATCGAGCGGCGCATACCCAGTGCCACATAGGTTTCCGGGCCGACGCCGCGGTCGATCAGCCAGCGCGACAGGCGGTAGACGCGGTGGGCGAATTCGGCATAGGTGAGGTTCGTGCCTTCGAAGGACAGGGCGATCGCCTGCGGTGTGCGGGCGACCTGGGCCTCGAACATCGAGACCAAGGTTGCCTGCTGGTCGACCTCGTGCGCGGTCGCGTTCCACTCGCGCATAACCAGTTCGCGTTCGGCGGCATCGAGCAGTGCGATATCGCCCACTGCCACAGTCGGTTCCGTGGTGATCGCGGTGAGCACTCGGATGAGGCGTTCGGCGATGCGGTGCACGGTGGCGGCGTCGAACAGGTCGCTCAGGTAGCCGGCGCGGATGCGCAGCTGGGTGTCGAGCTGGGCGATCAGCGACAGCGGGTAGTGGGTGGCGTCGGCGGCGTCGAGGCCGGTGACGGCCATGCCGTCGATGTCGGCGGCCTGGGCCTTGATGCCTTCGGCGTCGACGGGGTAGGACTCGAAGACCACCAGGGAGTCGAACAGGCCGCCGATACCGGCGGCGGTCTGGATTTCGGCGAGGCCGATGTAGTGGTGATCCAGGAGGTCGGCCTGCTCGCCCTGGGTGCGGGTGAGCACGTCGCGCACCGATTCGGCGGCGTCGAAGCGCACGCGCACCGGGACGGTGTTGATGAACAGGCCGACCATGGATTCCACGCCCGACAGCTGCGCGGGGCGACCCGAGACGGTGGTGCCGAAGAGCACGTCGTCGCGGCCGGTCATCCGACCGAGCACGATCGACCAGGCGACCTGCAGGACGGTGTTCGGGGTGACGCCGAGGTCGGCGGCCAGCGCGACCATGCGCGCGGTGGTGGCCTCGTCGAGGTCGAACAGGTACTCGTCGGACAGGGCGGCGATCTCGCGGCTCGCGTCGGGGCGGGCCAGCATGGTCGGCTCGGTGACGCCACGCAGCGCGTGCGACCAGGCTTCGACCGAGACCGAATGATCCTGGCGGGCAACCCATTCCAGGAAGTGCCGGTAGGAGCGAACGGCGGGCAGCGCGCTCGCGTCGCCGTGCAGGGCGTAGAGGGCGAGCAGGTCGCGCATGACCAGCGGGGTGGACCAGCCGTCGAGAAGGATGTGGTGGTTGGACACCACGAAGCGCCATTCGTGCTCGGCGATCTGGATCAGGGTGAACCGGATCAGCGGCGGGTTCGCGAGGTCGAAGCGTGCGGTGCGGTCGGCCTCGACGAGGTCGGCGTATTCGCCGGTCTCGATGCGGTCGTGTTCGGTCCAGGCCACGCGGGTGGTGTCGAGGACGACCTGCACGGCATTGCCGTCGTGGTCGGTGACGAACGCGGTGCGCAAGGTTTCGTGGCGGTCCAGCAGGGCCTGGGCTGCCGCGCGCAGACGGGTGGCGTCGACGCGACCGGTGAGCGTGAGGACAGCCTGGGCGGTGTAGACGTCGACCGAGGTGGCGGCCAGGCGCGCGTGGAAGAACAGGCCTGCCTGCAGCGCGGCGAGGGGCCACACCTGGGTGAGTTCGGGGTAGCGGGTTTCCCAGGTGTCGATGTCGCGCTGGGTGGCGCGCACGAGGGCGAAGTCGGACGGTGTGTGGCCGCCCGCGTCGGCCGAGTTGGCGTGCCGGGCAACGGCTTCCAGTGCGGTGATCCACAGGTCGGCGAATTCGCGGACCTCGGCTTCGGCGAGCAGGGTGCTCGGGTAGCCGATATTGGCGCTGAGCTTGTCGCCGACGACGATCGCGTTGACGTCGAGGGGTGCCATGGCGGGCATGTCGGCGTCGTAGGCGCCGCCGAGGGCAGCGAGCTCGGGTGCGGGGATCCAGCCGAAGCCGCGCAGGGCGTCGGGGACATCGCTGTCGGCGACGCGGCCCAGGTAGTTGAAGCTGATCTGGCCGGGGAGCTGGGTGGGCAGTTCGGCGGCGGTCTCGGCGTTCATGTAGCGGAGCAGGCCGTAGCCGATGCCCTTGTCTGGCACCGCAAGCAGCTGTTCCTTGACGGCCTTGACGGCCTGGCCCAGTGCGGGGCCACCGGCGAGGGCGGCGTCGATGTCGATGCCTGCCAGGTCGAGGCGGACCGGGAAGATGGCGGTGAACCAGCCGACGGTGCGGGACAGGTCGGCGCCGGGCGCGACCTCTTCCTCACGGCCGTGGCCTTCGAGGCGCACGAGCAGGGCGTCGTTGTCCGCGTCGGTGCGGCGGCCGTTGCCGAGCGCGCCGGTGCGGGTGGAGCGCCACTTCGCCGCCGCGAGGGCCAGCGCGGTGAGCAGGCCGTCGTTGACGCCGCCGTGGAACAGGGCGGGAACGGTGGTGAGCAGGGCCTTGGTGACCTCGGCGGACACCTCGACCGGCAGCTTCTCCACGACACCGGAGACGTCGACCGCGGGGTCAATCGGCCGCTCGGTGAGCAGCGGGTCCGGGGTTTCGACAACCGCACGCCAGAAGTCCAGCTCGGCGGCGCGGTCGGTGCTGCGCGCCTCGTCGGCCAGTGCGTGCGCCCAGGCGCGCATGGAGGTGGCGGGGGCGCCGAGTTCGGGCTGCTGGCCCGAAGAGAGCTGACCCCACGCGGACACGAAGTCGGGCACGAGGATGCGCCACGAAACACCGTCGACCACGAGGTGGTGGGCGACGACGATCAGGCGACCTGCGCGAGAGGACGCGACATCCGGTTCCAGCCAGACGAAGCGCACGACGATGCCGTTGGCCGGATCGAGGCGGTCGAGGCTGGCATCCAGTGCGGCCGAGGCGATTTCGACCAGTTCGTCATCGGAGACGTTCGGGTCGAAAACAGTGCGGTCGATCAGCTCGGTGGCGTCGACGGTGCCGGTGGGGGCGGTGGTGACGACCCAGCGGCCGTCGACCTGGTGCAGGCGCGAGCGCAGCATGTCGTGGCGGTCGATGACCGCGCCGACGGTGGCGGCGATGCCCGCGCGGTCGATGCCGACCGGCAGTTCCAGTGCCATGGTCTGGTTGAACCGGTTGTACGAACCGGCCCGCTCGGCCATGAAGCGGACGACCGGGGTCAGCGGCATGTCGCCGACGCCACCACCGGGCAGTTCGGCGAGGGTGATCGCGGAAGCTGCTGCGACATCGGCGGTTTCGGCGACCGAGGCGAGTCCGGCGACGGTGCGCTGTTCGAAGACGTTGCGCGGGGAGAACAGCACGCCGCGTGCCTTGGCGCGGGAGACGAGCTGGATGGAGACGATCGAGTCGCCGCCGAGGGCGAAGAACGAATCGTCGACACCCACGCGCTCCACCCCGAGGACCTCGGCGAAGACTTCGGCGATGGTCTGTTCGATCGGATTGCGCGCGGCACGGAAGGTGACCTCGGTGGCAAACACTGGTTCCGGCAATGCTTTTCGGTCGAGCTTGCCGACCGGAGTCAGCGGCACATGGTCGATCACCATGATCGACGACGGCACCATGTACGCGGGCAGTCGGTCCTCGACGTGCGCGGTCAGAGCGGCGATGTCGATCGAATGACCCGGTGCGGCAACCACATACGCGACCAGCGAGACGGCGCCCGCGGTGCTCTTGTGGCCGACGGTGGTGGCGAAGTCGACGGTGTCGTGCGCGGCGAGGGCGGAGTCGATCTCGCCCAGTTCGATGCGGAAGCCGCGGATCTTGACCTGGAAGTCGGAGCGGCCGACGTATTCGACGGTGCGGTCGGCGGTCCAGCGCACGACGTCACCGGTGCGGTACATCCGCTCCCCCGGCAGGAACGGGTCGGCGACGAACCGGTCGGCGGTGAGGCCGGCGCGGGCGTGGTAGCCACGGGCCAGCTGGATGCCCGACAGGTAGAGCTCACCTGCGACACCCACCGGAACGGGCTGGAGCTGGGCGTCCAGGATCAGCGACCGCATGCCGCGCGTGGGTCCACCGATGGTGACCAGCTCGCCCGGCACCAGCGCGGCGCTGATGTTGGTCATGATCGTGGTTTCGGTAGGGCCGTAGCCGTTGTGGAAGGCGCGAGTTGTGCCGTCTTCCAGGGGAACTGCCCACTTCGACACCAAGTCCGCGGGGACCGCTTCACCACCGGCGACCAGGACGCGCAGGGAGTCGAGGCCGCTGGGGTCGAAGGTGGCCAGCGCGGCGGGGGTGATGAAGGCGTGGGTGACCTGCTCGGTGCGGATCAGTTCGGACAGTTCGTCGCCGCCGTAGACGCCCGGCGGGACGACGACCAGGGTGCCGCCGCGGGCCAGGGCCAGCAGCAGTTCCAGGATCGAGGCGTCGAACGAGGGGGACGCGAAATGCAGTGCGCGCGTTGCGGAGTCGAGGCCGTAACGCTTGGCCTGTTCTTCGCCGAAGTTGGCGAGACCGGCGTGGGTGACTACGACGCCCTTGGGGACGCCGGTGGAGCCGGAGGTGTAGATGACGTAGGCGGGCTGTTCGGGGCTGGTCTGGCGGACCAGTTCCGAGTCGGCGATCGGGCCACCGTCGAAGCGAGCGAGATCGAGTTCGTCCAGCACGAGCCAACCGGACGCGGGAGCATCTGCGGTCGACCCGGCCGAGGCGATGTCGGGCAGTCCGCCCAGCACCGACGCGACGGTGATGCCCAGCGGCGAACCGGAGTCGGTGACCATGTGGGCGATGCGGTCGGCCGGGTAGGTCGGGTCGACCGGAACGAAAGCCGCACCGGTCTTGGCGACAGCCCACGCGGCCAGCACCGAGTCGGCCGATCGCGGCACACCGATGGCGACGAGGTCTTCGGCGCCGATCCCTTCGGCGATCAGCAAGCGCGCCAACCGGTTCGAGCGTTCGTCGAGCTCCGCGTAGGACACAGCTGTCCCCTGGAACACCACGGCATCGCCGGTCGGGTTCTGGGCGACGGCCGCGGCCAGGAGGTTGCGCAGGGTGCGGGCGGGCACCGGCGGTTCGCCGACCCGGAACACCAGGTCGGAACGCTCGGCGGCGTCGAGCACGTCGATCGCGCCGACCGGGATCGTGGCGTCGGCGGCGATCGCTTCCAGGACACGCTGCCAGCGCACGGCGATGCCGGCGACGGTGTCCTCGTCGAAGAGTTCGGTGGCGTAGTTCAGTGCCAGCGCCATGCCGCCGTGGCCGGGTTCGCCCAGCTCGGACAGCGTGAACTGCAGGTCGAAGCGGGCGACGCTCTCCTCGAGGTCGAGCGCGGAGACGGCGAGGCCGGGCAGTTCGAGGGTGGTGCGGTCCAGGTTCTGGAAGGCCAGCATCACCTGGAACAGCGGGTTGCGCGACTGCGAGCGCTCGGGGGCCAGCAGTTCCACCAGGCGCTCGAACGGGACGTCGGCGTTGCCGAAGGCGTCGAGGTCGGCGATGCGGGCCTGTTCCAGCAGGTCGGTGAAGGAGTCGGCCGGGCGCACGCCGGTGCGCAGGACCAGGGTGTTGACGAACATGCCGACCAGGTCGTCGAGGGCCTGCTCGCCGCGGCCCGCGATGGGGGTGCCGATGGCGATGTCGTCGGAGCCCGACAGGCGGGACAGCAGGACCGACAGCGCGGTGTGCATGACCATGAACAGCGATGCGCCCTGGCGGCGGGCGACCTCGTCGAGTTTGGCGATCAGCTCGGGCGAGAGTTCGCGGTGCACGCTGGCGCCGATGTGCGAGGCGATGGCCGGGCGGGGGCGGTCGAACGGCAGGGTCAGTTCGTCGGGGACACCGGCGAGCTGGGTCTGCCAGTAGCCGACCTGGCGCGACATGAGCGAGTCGGTGTCGTCCTCGGTGCCAAGGACCGCGCGCTGCCAGATGGCGAAGTCGGCGTACTGGACGGGCAGGGGTGCCCAGCCGGGGGCGGTGCCCTGGGCGCGGGCGGTGTAGGCGCGCATCACGTCGCGGGTCAGCGGCGCGATGGAGAATCCGTCGGCGGCGATGTGGTGGACCACGACGACGAGCACGTGCTCGTCGACCCCGTTCACCTTGAACAGGCGCGCGCGCATCGGAACCTGTTCGGCCACATCGAAACCGGTGGACACGAACTCGGTGACGGTGGCGAACAGCTCGTCCTGCGCGATCGCGATCGGGCGCAGGTCCAGCGAAATGCGTTCCGCCGCAACGATCTGCTGCACCGGGGTGCCACCGTGTTCGGGGTAGCGGGTGCGCAGCGATTCGTGCCTGCGGACCAGGTCGGCCAGGGCCAAAGACAGTGCCTCGGTGTCGAGTTCGCCGGTGAGGCGGATCGCGACAGGCAGGTTGTAGGCCGCGGACGTGGTGTCGTACTTGTTGAGGAACCACATGCGCTGCTGCGCGAACGACAGCGGTACCAGTTCACCGTCGGCGCGTTCGCGGGCGACCAGCGCCGCGCGGGCGGTGCCGCCGGTGTGCGATTCCACCCGTGCCGCAAGGGCTTCCACGGTGGAGGCCTCGAACAGCGCGCGTACGGGAACCGTGGTGCCCAGTGCCGCGCCGATGCGGGCGACCACGCGGGTGGCGATGAGCGAGTTGCCGCCGAGGTCGAAGAAGTCGTCGTCGACGCCGACCCGGTCCAGGCCGAGCACGTCGGCGAAGACCGCGGCGACGGTTTCCTGCACGGGTGTGACGGGCGCGCGGAAGGCGCGCGCCTGCACCGCGGGGGCGGGCAGCGCACGGCGATCGAGCTTGCCGTTGACGGTCAGCGGGATCCACTCGAGCCGCACGAGCGCGGCGGGAACCATGTAGGCGGGCAGCTGTTCGGCGGCGCCGCTGCGGATGGTTTCGAGGTCGGGTTCGAGTTCGCCCTCGGCGACCACGTAGGCGACGATCCGCTGGTCACCCGGCTGATCCTCGCGCACGATGACGGCTGCCTGGGCGATGCCCGGCTGGGCCAGCACGGCGGCTTCGATCTCACCGAGTTCGATACGGAAGCCGCGGACCTTGACCTGGTCGTCGGCGCGGCCGAGGTATTCGAGTTCGCCGAAACGGTTCCAGCGCGCGAGGTCGCCGGAGCGGTACAGGCGCGAGCCGCCCTGGTTCGGACCCGCGAGGGGGTTGGCGACGAAGCGGGTGGCGGTCAGGTCGGGGCGGCCGAGGTAGCCGCGCGCCAACTGCGGTCCGGCGACGTACATTTCGCCCGCGACACCCACCGGCACCGGACGCAACCGGTTGTCCAGCACGTACACGCCGAGGCCCGCGATGGCCCGGCCGACGACCGAACCGGCCGCGGCCGCAATGGTTTTCGCATCGAGCGCACGGAACGACACGTGCACCGTGGTCTCGGTGATGCCGTACATGTTGACCAGCGTCGGCGAGCTGTCGCCGTGGCGCGCAACCCAATCCGACAGGCGGCGCAGTTCGAGGGCCTCGCCACCGAACACGACGTAGCGCAGCGCGAGGGGCTCGAGGCCCGGTCCGGCATTCCGGTCGGCCTCGGCCAGCTGGTAGAACGCCGACGGCGTCTGGTTGAGCACCGTCACCTGCTCCACCCGCAGCAGTTCCAGGAACTGTTCGGGCGAGCGCGAGGTGTAGTAGTCGACCACGATCAACTCGCCACCGAACAGCAGCGGTCCCCACAGTTCCCAGACCGAGAAGTCGAAGGCGTAGGAGTGGAACAGCGTCCACACGTCGCGCGGGCCGAAGCCGAAGTCGCGGTCGGTGTTGGCGAACAGGCGCACCACATTGCGGTGCGCGACCGCGACGCCCTTGGGGCGGCCGGTCGAGCCGGAGGTGTAGATGACGTAGGCGACGTTGTCGGGCGACAGCGGCGCGAGACGATCGGCGTCGGTGATCGGGGCGTCGTCGGCGTCTTCGACATTGCCGGTTTCCACCGCGAAGCCGTCCAGGATCACTGAGGGCAGGTGCTCGGGCACGGTCACCTGGACCGTGGAGTCGAGCACGACGCTGGTGGGACGCGAGTCTTCCAGGACGTAGGCGATGCGCTCGGCCGGGTAGGTCGGGTCGACCGGCACGTAACCGGCACCGGTCTTGACCACCGCGAGCAACGCCACGACCAGGTCCAGCGAGCGCGGCAGGATCACCGCGACCAGCGATTCCGGGCCAGCGCCGTCGTCGATGAGCCTGCGCGCCAACACATTCGCGCGACGATCGAGTTCGGCGTAGGTCAGCGATTCGACACCGAACTTGGCGGCGATGCGGTCCGGGTAGGCCTGCGCCGCCGCGTCGAACAGGTCGACCAGGGTGGTGTGCTTGTTGCCGAACAGGCCGCGCCGGTAGCCGGCGGGGGTGCTGGCGTCGTGGATGACCGGCAGGCCGATGGCGTCGGCGCCCGAGGACACCCAGCGCTGGGCGACGTCGCGCTGTTCGGCCTCGCCGAGCAGGTCGATGTCGCCGACGATCACGTCGGGGTTCTCGGCGACGCTGCGCAGGATGCGCACGAGGCGGTCACCGAAGGCGGCGACGGTTTCGACGTCGAACAGATCGGTGGCGTAGTTCCACGACAGCGCGAGGGAGCCATCGGCTGCTTCGCCGACGGTGAGCTGCACGTCGAATTTCGCTGTGCCGGGATCGAAGTCGACGACATCGAGGTCTAGACCCGGCAGCGCGATGGTGCCGGTGTCGGCGGCGGTGGCCGCTTCGAAGGTCAGCGCGACCTGGAACAGCGGGTGGTGTGCCTGCGAGCGGGCGGGGCTGAGCACGTCGACCAGGCGCTCGAAGGGCACGTCGGCGTTGGCGAAGGCGGACAGGTCCACCTTGCGGATCTGGTCGAGCAGGTCGCTGAAGCTGGCGCTCGAGTCGACCTCGCTGCGCAGCACCAGGGTGTTGACGAACATGCCGACCAGGTCGTCGAGGGTGCGCTCGCCACGGCCCGCGATGGGGGTGCCGATGGCGATGTCGGTGCTGTTGGACAGGCGCGCGGCCCAGGTGGCCAGTGCCGCGTGCATCACCATGAACAGGGTGACGCCGCGCGCGCGGGCGATCTCGGTCAGCGCGTGGTGCAGTTGCGCGTCGACCGAGAAGCGGTGCAGGTCACCGGCATTGGTGGCGACCTCGGGGCGCGGGCGGTCGGCGGGCAGTTCGATCTGGTCGGGCAGGTCGCGCAGCTGCTCGGTCCAGTAGGCGAGCTGGCTCGCGGCGACCGACTCGGGATCGGACTCTTCGCCGAGAACTTCGCGCTGCCACAGGGTGTAGTCGGCGTACTGGACCTCGAGGGGCGCCCAGGCGGGGATCTCGCCTCGGGTGCGCTCGGTGTAGGCGATGACGACATCGCGCAGCAGCGGACGCAGCGAGAAGCCGTCACCGCTGATGTGGTGCATGACGAGCACGGCCACGTGGGTGCGGTCGTCGACGCGCAGAAGGCTTGCGCGGAACGGGATTTCACGGGTCACGTCGAAGTGCACGCTCGCCAGTTCGATCACGCGCGCGACCACATCGCTCGCGGCGACCGGCTGGGCGGGCAGAGCGAAGCGGACCTCGTCGGCGGGCAGGACCTGCTGGTAACCGGCGCCCTCTTCGACCGCGCCCGCGGTGAAGTCCGCGGCCGGGTAGAAGGTGCGCAGCGACTCGTGCCGGGCCACCACATCGGCGATGGCCGCTTCCAGCGCGGCGACGTCGAGGTCGCCGGTGAGGCGGATCGCGACCGGGATGTTGTTGACGGCGGTGCGGTTGTCGAAGCGGTTGAGGAACCACATCCGCTGCTGGGCCTGCGACAGCGGCACCAGTTCGGGACGCGGGCGCGGCGCGAGGGGAACGCGTCCGCCGCGACCGGTGTGCGTTTCCACGCGGGCGGCCAGCGCGGCCACGGTCGATGCTTCGAACAGCGCGCGCAACGGCACCTGGGTGTCCAGTGCCTCGGACAGCCGCGCGGCGACCCGAGTGGCGATCAGCGAGTTGCCGCCGAGTTCGAAGAAGTCGTCGTCGAGACCGACCTGACCGGCACCCAGCACCTCGGCGAAGGTGGCGGCCACGATCTGCTGCACCGGCGTGACCGGGGCCTGGAACGCGCGCACGGCGAACACCGGCGACGGCAGCGCCTTACGGTCGAGCTTGCCGGAAGCGTTGAGCGGGAACGCATTCAGCACGACATAGGCCGCGGGCACCATGTACACGGGCAGTTCGGTGCCGAGGGCCAGCTTGACCGCGTCGGTGTCGACGGTGGCGCCGGTGGCCGGGATGACGTAGGCGACCAGCTGATCGCCGGTGTGCTCGTCGGCACGCACCACGACCACCGACTGGGCGATCTCCGGCAGCGCCGTCAAAGCGGACTCGATCTCGCCGAGCTCGATGCGCAGACCGCGCAACTTCACCTGGAAGTCGGTGCGGCCCAAGTACTCCAGCTCGCCGTCCGCGGTCCAGGTGACGAGGTCACCGGTGCGGTACATGCGCTCGCCGAGCACGAACGGGTCGGCGACGAAGCGGTCCATGGTCAGGTCGGCGCGGCCCACATAGCCGTGGGCCAGCTGCACGCCCGCTAGGTAGAGCTCACCCGCGACACCCACGGGAACGGGGCGCAGTCGCGAATCGAGCACGTACAGACGGGTATTGAACACCGGGGCACCGATCGGCACCGTCTCGGTGTCGGCGTCGGTGACCTCGTGATAGGTCACGTCGACGGCGGCTTCGGTGGGGCCGTACAGGTTGTGCAGTGCGGCGCCGGTCAGCTCACGCAGACGCTGCGCGGTCGGCGCGGGCAGGCCTTCACCGGAGGCGAAGACGTTACGCAGCGAAACACAGTCGGCGGCAAGCGGTTCGGTGACGAACACGGCCATCATCGACGGCACGAAGTGCACCGTGGTGACCTGCTCGGCCGCGATCAGCCGGGCCAGGTAGGCCGGGTCGCGATGCCCGTCCGGCTTGGCCACGACCAGGCGCGCACCGACTTGCAAGGGCCAGAAGAACTCCCAGACCGACACGTCGAAGGTGGCGGGGGTCTTCTGCAGCACCACGTCGTCGGCGGCGAGGCCGTAGGCGGCGTGCATCCACACCAGGCGGTTGACGATGGCCGCGTGGCTGACCGCGACGCCCTTGGGGCGACCGGTGGAGCCGGAGGTGAAGATGATGTAGGCGGTGTTGTCCGAGCGCAGCGGGCGGTGCCGGTCGGCGTCGGTGACCGGCTCGGTCGAGTGACCGGACAGGTCGAGCTGGTCGATGCGCACTTCGCGACCGGCGGCGGCGGGCAGGCTCTCGCCGGAGGTCAGTACGCAGACCGGCTGCGCGGTGTCGAGGATGTGCTCGATGCGCTCGGCCGGGTGATCGGGGTCGAGCGGCACGTAGGCGCCACCGGCGGCGGAGACGGCGTACATGCCGACCAGCAGGTCGATCGAGCGCCGCATGCCAAGGGCCACATACGATTCCGGGCCGACACCGGCGTCTTTGAGCCAGCGCGCCAGCTGACGCACCCTGCCCGCGAACTCGGCGTAGGACAGACTCGTCCCCTCGAACGTGAGCGCGATCGCGTCGGGGGTGCGCGCGACCTGGGCTTCGAACAGGGCGTGCAGGGTGGCCGGGTCGTCGTCGCTGGGGGTGCTCAGCGCGGCGTCGACGGCGAATTCGGTGTCGTTCCAGCGGTCGAGCACCAGCGAACGTTCGGCGGTATCCAGGAGTTCGATGTCACCGACGGGGGCTGCGGGGTCCACGACGATGGCGGTGAGCACGCGCAGCAGGCGGGCACCGAACTTCGCGGCGAACTCGGCGTCGAAAAGGTCTGTGGCGTAGACCAGTTCGGCTTCCATGTGGCTGTCGTCGGGGACTTCGCTGAGCGCGAGCTGCAGGTCGAACTTGGCCATGTGCTGGTCGATGCCCAGCTCGGAGACCGTGAGTCCGGGCAGTTCCAGGGTGGTGCGGCCCAGGTTCTGGAACGACAGCATCACCTGGAACAGCGGGTGCCGCGACTGCGAGCGGGCTGGGTTGAGCACCTCGACGAGGCGCTCGAACGGCACGTCGGCGTGCGCGAACGCGGCCAGGTCGTGTTCGCGGACCTGGCCGAGCAGTTCGGTGAAGGTGGCGGCCGGGTCGACCTGCGCGCGCAACACCAGGGTGTTGACGAACATGCCGACCAGGTCGTCGAGTGCCTGCTGGCCGCGACCGGCGACGGGGGTGCCGATGGCGATGTCGTCGGTGCCCGACAGGCGCGACAGCAGCACGGCGAACGCGCTGTGCACCACCATGAACAGGGTGGTGCTGTGGTCGTGGGCGACCTGGTTCAGTGCCTCCACGAGCTCGCCCGGGAGTTCGAAGCGGTGCGTGCCCGCCTGGTAGCTGGGCTGTGCGGGCCGCGACTTGTAGCCCAGTCGCAGTTCGTCGGGCAGGTCGGCCAGCGCGCCGCGCCAGTGGTCGAGCTGTTCGGAGATCAGCGAGGTCGGGTCGGCTTCGTCGCCGAGGATTTCGCGCTGCCACAGCGCGTAGTCCACGTACTGCACGGCCAGCGGCGGCCAGCCGGGTTCGGTGTTGGCGGTGCGGGCCACGTAGGCGGTCATCAGGTCGCGCACCAGCGGGCGCAGCGAGAAACCGTCGGCGGCGATGTGGTGGACCACCATCACCAGCACGTGTTCGCGTTCGCTGAGCTCGTAGACACGAAGGCGCACAGGGGCATTGGCGGTGACGTCGAAACCGCGGCGGGCGAACTCGTAGAGCGAGGACGCCATGTCGGTTTCGTCGGCCTCGATGAGTTCCACGTCGGGAATCGAGGCGGCGGCGGACAGCACCTTCTGGAAGGGGGTGCCGTCGGGCATGGTGGCGCGCGCGGACTCCGGCGCGACGAACACCGGGTAGATCGTGCGCAGGGTTTCGTGGCGGGCGATCACGTCGGCGACCGCGCCGCGCAGAGCGGGTAGGTCGAGCAGGCCCTGCAGGCGGACCGCGACCGGGATGTTGTAGGTGCCGGTATCGGCGACGTCGAAGCGGTTCAGGAACCACATGCGCTGCTGCGCCAGCGACAGCGGCGGCTGCTCGGGACGCGGCCCGGCGGTGAGCTCGGCGCGCAGACCGGTGCCCGCGTGCGATTCCACGCGTGCGGCCAGTGCGCCGACCGTCGGCGCTTCGAACAGGGTACGCACGCCGACCTCGGCGTCCAGGGCCTTGCTCAGGCGTGCGGCGACCTGGGTGGCCACCAGCGAGTTGCCGCCGAGGGCGAAGAAGTCGTCGTCGACGCCGACGCGTTCGGCACCGAGCAGGTCGGCGAAGATCTCGGCGACGATCTCCTCGATCGGCGTGGAGGGCGCACGGAACATCTTGGCTTCGAACACCGGCGCGGGCAGCGCCTTGCGGTCGAGCTTGCCGGAAGCGTTGAGCGGGAACACATCCAGCACCACCAGTGCCGCGGGCACCATGTAGGCGGGCAGTTCCGCGGTGATGCCGGCCTTCACGGCGGCCACGTCGAGCACCGTATCCGCTTCGGGCGCAACGTAACCCACGAGCTGGTCACCGGAGTGCGGGTCCGAGCGCACGACCACGACCGACTGCGCGACGCCCGGCTGAGCCAGCAGGGTCGCTTCGATCTCGCCGAGTTCGATGCGCAGACCGCGCAGCTTCACCTGGAAGTCGGTGCGGCCCAAGTAGTTCAGTTCACCGTAGGTCAGGCCCGAGCCGTCGGAGACCGAGGACCACGTGACGAGGTCGCCGGTGCGGTACATGCGCGAACCGGCCGCGCCGTACGGGTTGGCCACGAAGCGGTCGGCGGTGAGGTCGGCGCGGTTGAGGTAACCCACGGCCAGCTGATCGCCCGCGAGATAGAGCTCTCCCGCGACACCGGGGGCCACCGGATGCAGACGCGAATCCAGCACGAACACACGGGTGTTCCACACCGGGCGGCCGATCGGCACCGACTCGGTGTCGGCGTCGGTGACCTCGTGATAGGTCACGTCGACCGCGGCTTCGGTGGGGCCGTACAGGTTGTGCAGGCGCGCGCCGGTCAGCTCGCGCAGGCGCTGCGCGGTCGGCGCGGGCAGCGCCTCACCGGAGGCGAACACCTGGCGCAGGCGCACGGCGGTGCCGTTGCCGTTGGTGCCCAGCGTGGACACGAACACCGACAGCATCGAGGGCACGAAGTGCGCGGTGGTGATGCCGCGTTCGGCGATGATCTGGGCCAGGTACACCGGGTCGCGGTGGCCGTCGGGCTTGGCCACCACCAGGCGGGCGCCGGTCTGCAAGGGCCAGAAGAACTCCCACACCGACACGTCGAAGGTGGCGGGGGTCTTCTGCAGCACGGCGTCGGCGGCGTCGATCGGGTACTCGTGCTGCATCCACAGCAGGCGGTTCACGATCGCGGCGTGGTCGACCGCCACACCCTTGGGGCGACCGGTCGAGCCCGACGTGAAGATCACGTAGGCGGTGTTGGTGGCCCGAATCGGTTGCACGCGTTCGGCATCGGTGATCGGCGCGCCACTGAACTCGGCGGGCGATTCGATGTTCTCCACCGCGTGCACGGTGACACCGTCGGCGGAGAAACCGTCGCGACGGCTGGTGAGCACCAGTCGCGGCTGCGCGGTCTCGATGATGTGGCCGATGCGATCGGCGGGCTGATCCGGGTCCAGCGGCACGTAGGCGGCGCCGGTCTGCAGCACCGCGTACATGGCCACGACCAGTTCGGTGGAACGCCGAATCGCCAGTGCCACATGGTCGCCGGGGCCGATGCCGTCGGCGATCAGGCGGCGGGCGATGCGGTTGGCACGCTCCTGCAGCTCGCGGTAGGACAGTTCCTCGTTGTCGAAGACCAGGGCCACGGCGTCGGGGGTGCGCTGCACCTGCGCGTCGAACAGCGACACCAGGGTGGCGTGCGGCACCGCGTGCGCGGTGTCGTTCCAGTCGACCAGGACCTGTGCGTGCTCCTCGGGCGCGAGCAGGTCGATATCGCCGACGAACACCTCGGGATCGGCCACGATCGCGGCGAAGATGTTGTCGAGCCTGCGCGCGAACGCGGCGATCGTGGGTTCCTCGAAAAGGTCCAGCGCATAGGAGAACTCGGCCGCCATGCCGCCGACTTCACCGTCGGTGTCCTGCACCTCGGTCAGCGTGAGCTGCAGGTCGAACTTGGCCAGCTGCGGGTCGTAATCGATGCCGCTCACGGCGAGGCCGGGCAGCTGCAGCGAGGCCTGCTTGTTGTTCTGGAACGACAGCATCACCTGGAACAGCGGGTGGCGGGCCTGCGAACGAGCCGGGTTGAGCACCTCGACCAGGCGCTCGAAGGGCACGTCGGCGTGCGCGAAGGCCTGCAGGTCGGTCTCGCGGGCCTGGTCGAGCAGGGTCGCGAACGGGGTGGCGCCCTCGACCTGCGAGCGCAACACCAGGGTGTTGACGAACATGCCGACCAGGTCGTCCAGGGCCTGGTCACCACGGCCTGCGACCGGGGTGCCGATCGCGATGTCGGTGGTGCCGCTGGCGCGCGCGAGCAGCACGGCCAGCGCGCTGTGCATGACCATGAACAGCGAGGCGTTGTAGCGGCGACCCAATTCGACCAGGGCGCGCTGGGTTTCGCCGGCGATCACGAAGCTGTACGTGCCGCCACGGTAGGAGGCGGCGGGCGGACGCGGGTGATCGGCGGGCAGCACGAGCTCGTCGGGCAGATCCGCGAGTTCTTTTGCCCAGTAGGCGATCTCGGAGGAGATCAGCGACTTCGGATCGGATTCCGAGCCGAGGACCTCACGCTGCCACAGCGCGTAATCGGCGTACTGGACCGGCAATTCGGCCCAGGTCGGCGCCTCCCACGAGGTGCGCGCGGCGTAGGCCATGATCACGTCGCGCGACAGCGGCGACATCGACCAGCCGTCGGCGGAGATGTGGTGCACCACCATGCCGAGCACGTACTCGGACTCCGACACCTCGAAAAGCCGTGCGTGCAACGGCACTTCGCTGGTCACGTCGAACGCCATCGAGGCCAGATCGATCAGGTGATCGATGAGGTTTTCCTCGGTGACCCGGTACGGGGTGAGGTCGGGCACGATCTGCGCGGCGTCCAGAACCACCTGCACGGGACCGTTGCCGGAGTCGGGGAACACCGTGCGCAGCGACTCGTGCCGGTCGATGACGTCGATGACCGCGACCTGCAGCGCGGCCACGTCCAGGTCACCGGACAGCCGGATCGCGACGGGGATGTTGTTGACCGCCGAGGCGGTGTCGAAGCGGTTGAGGAACCACATGCGCTGCTGCGCCAGCGACAGCGGCACCCGATCGGGGCGTTCGCGCGCGACCAACGCCTTGTGCGCACCGTCGCCGGCCTGCGACTCCACCCGCGCGGCCAGCGCCGCGACCGTGGACGCCTCGAACAGCATCCGGACCGGAACACGCGTGTCCAGGGCGATGCCCACGCGCGAGACCACCTGGGTCGCGATGAGCGAGTTGCCGCCCAGTTCGAAGAAGTCGTCGTCCACGCCGATGCGCGGCACACCGAGCACGTCGGCGAAGATCTGCGCCACGATCTGCTCGATCGGCGTGGTGGGAGCACGGAATTCGCGCACCTCGAACACCGGCGCGGGCAGCGCACGGCGATCCAGCTTGCCGTTGACGGTCAGCGGGACGGTGTCGATCTGCACGAAGGCCGACGGCACCATGTACGCCGGGAGCTGTTCGGCGGCGGACTGGCGGACCTCGTCGAGATCGAGCCTGCCCTCATCGGCCACGACGTACGCCACGATCCGCTGGCCGCCGGGCTGATCCTCGCGCACGATGACCGCGGCTTGGGAGATGCCGGGCACCGCGAGCACGGCGGCTTCGATCTCACCGAGTTCGATGCGGAAACCACGCACCTTGACCTGGTCGTCGGCGCGGCCGAGGTATTCCAGTTCGCCGAAGCGGTTCCAGCGCGCGAGGTCGCCGGAACGGTACAGCCGCGCGCCGTCGCCCATCGGGCTCGCGACGAACCTGGTCGCGGTCAGATCGGGGCGACCGAGGTAGCCGCGGGCCAGCTGCGGACCCGCCACATACATCTCGCCCGCGACACCGACCGGCACCGGCCGCAGTCGCGAATCCAGCACGTACACACTGAGTCCGGCGATCGCGCGACCCACGATCGAGCCCGAGGCCGCGCCGATGGTGTCCGCGTCCAGCGCACGGTAGGACACGTGCACCGTGGTCTCGGTGATGCCGTACATGTTGACCAGCATCGGACCGGTGGCGTCGGGGCCGTGGCCGTCGCCGTGCCTGCTCACCCAGTCGGACAGGCGGCGCAGCTCGAGCGCCTCACCACCGAACACGACGTAGCGCAGGGCCAGCGGGGCGGCCGTGGATCCGGCGTTGCGGTCGGCTTCGGCGAGTTGGTAGAACGCCGACGGCGTCTGGTTGAGCACGGTGACCCGCTCGGTCCGCAGCAGGTCGAGGAACTGCTCGGGCGAACGGGAGGTGAAGTAGTCGACCACCACGACGGTGCCGCCGAACAGCAGCGGGCCCCACAGTTCCCACACCGAGAAGTCGAAGGCGTAGGAGTGGAACAGCGTCCACACATCGTCGGGTCCGAAACCGAAGTCGCGGTCGGTGTTGGCGAACAGGCGCACCACATTGCGGTGCGCGACGGCGACACCCTTGGGGCGGCCGGTCGAGCCGGAGGTGTAGATGACGTAGGCGACGTTGTCCGGCGACAGCGGGGCCAGGCGGTCGGCGTCGGTGATCGGGGCGTCGTCGACATCGTCGAAGTCGCGCAGCACCAGCACGGGCAGGTCGTCGGACAGCTCGACCTCGGTGTCGGCGTCGATGACCACGCTGGTCGGGCGCGAGTCCTCGAGCACGTACGCGATGCGCTCGGCCGGGTAGGTCGGGTCGACCGGGACGTAACCCGCGCCGGTCTTGACCACCGCGAGCAGCGCGACGACCAGGTCCAGCGAACGCGGCAGGATCACCGCGACCAGCGACTCCGGGCCCGCGCCGTCGGCGATCAGCTTGCGCGCCAACGCATTCGCGCGACGATCGAGCTCGGCGTAGGTCAGTGATTCCGCGCCGTAGCGGGCGGCGATATTGTGCGGATGCGCCGCGACCGCGGACTCGAACAGGTCGACCAGGGTGATCTCGCGGTCGGCGAACCGACCGGTACCACCGTCGGGCGCCGAGCTCACCCACCGCTGCTGCACATCGCGACGTTCCTGCGCCTCGAGCAGGTCGATATCGCCCACCGCGACCGTGGGGTCGACCGTGATCGCCCGCAGGATCGAGATCAGCCGGTCGATGAACGACTGCACCGTCTCCACGTCGAACAGATCGGTGGCGAACTGCGCGACCGCGGCCAGACCCTGCGGTGCGCCGGTGCTGCTGTGCTGTTCGGTGATGGTCCACTGCAGGTCGAACTTGGCGATGCCGACCTCGAGCTCGTCGGCACTGACGGTGAGGCCGGGCAGTTCCAGTTCGCCGTGCGACATCTCCTGGAACGACAGCATCACCTGGAACAGCGGGTGCCGCGCCTGCGAGCGGGTCGGGTTGAGCACGTCGACCAGGCGTTCGAAGGGCACGTCGGCGTTGCCGAACGAGGCCAGGTCGGTCTCGCGGGTGCGGGCGAGGAAGTCCGCGAACGACAGGCCGGGGTCCACGTCGGAGCGCAGCACCAGGGTGTTGACGAACATGCCGATCACGTCGTCGAGGGCCTGTTCGCCACGACCGGCGATCGGCGTGCCGACGGCGATGTCGCGGGTGTTGGACAGTCGCGACAACAGCACCGCAAGGGCGGCGTGCATGACCATGAACAGCGTGACGCCCTGCGCCCGTGCCAGTGCGTTCAGTTCCGCGTGCAGCGCGGGGTCGATGTCGAAGCCCAGTTGCGCGCCGCGGAAGCTTTGCCGCTGCGGGCGGATGCGATCCGCGGGCAGGTCGAGCTGGTCGGGCAGGCCGTCGAGGGCACGACGCCAGTGATCGATCTGGCGGGCGGCGATGGATGCCGGGTCGGATTCCGCGCCCAGTAGCTCGTGCTGCCACACGGTGTAGTCGCGGTACTGGATCGGCAGCGGCACCCACGCGGGCGACTCCCCCGCGGCGCGCGCGAGGTAGGCCGAGGCGACGTCGCGGGCCAGCGGACCGAAGGAGAAACCGTCGGCGGCGATGTGGTGCACGACGAAGGCGACGGCGTATTCCGGTGTGCCGTTGGTGTTTCCACCGACGACCTTGAAGATCTGCACGCGGATGGGCAGTTCGAGGGTGACGTCGAAACCGGTCGACGCGAAGTCGATCAGCGTGTTCTGCAGCAGCGACTGGTCGATCGGGGTGACCGTGATGCCGAGGTCGAATTCGTCGGGGCCCAGCACCCGCTGGAAGCCGCCGTCGGCGTCGGGGAAGATCGTGCGCAGCGACTCCTGGCGCACCACAACATCATTGAGCGCGGCGATCAGGGCGTCGACTTCGACGCGACCCTTCATCCGCACCACGAACGGCAAGTTGTAGGTGGGCGCGGCGGGATCGAACTGGTTGATGAACCACATCCGCTGCTGCGCCAGCGACAGCGGCACCCGCTCGGGATGCGGCTGCGCGACCAGCGCCGGACGGGTAGCGGAAGTCTCTGCGGGCGTGGCGGATTCGGCCCGCGCGGCCAGCCCGGCCACGGTCGGGGTCTCGAACAGCGCGCGCACGCCGAGCTGGATGCCGAAGGCGGCGCCGATGCGGGCCACGACCTGGGTGGCGACCAGCGAGTTGCCGCCCAGTTCGAAGAAGTTGTCGTCGGCGCCCACCCGTTCCTGGCTGAGCACGTCGGCGAAGATGCCGGCCACGATCTGCTCGGCGGGGGTCCGCGCGGCACGGAAATCGCCTGCGGCAGCGGTGAAGACGGGTTCGGGCAGGCCCTTACGGTCCAGCTTGCCGGAGGTGTTGAGCGGGAAGGCGTCCAGCACCATGATCGACGCGGGCACCATGTAGGCGGGCAGCTTCTCGGACACGAAGCGGGTCAGCGTCGCCGGATCGGCGGACTGGCCGGGCGCGGGCACGATGTAGGCCACCAGCTGCTGGCCGGTCGCGGTGTCGACCACCAGGACCGCGGCCTGGCTGACGGTCGGGTGCGCGAGCAGGTCGGTTTCGATCTCGCCGAGCTCGATGCGCTGACCACGGAACTTGACCTGGAAGTCGGTGCGGCCGATGTACTCGAGCACGCCACTTGCGTTCCAGCGCACCAGGTCACCGGTGCGGTACATGCGCTCGCCGGGGTTGGCGACGGGGTTGGCGACGAAGCGATCCGAGGTCAGGTCGGGGCGGCCGCGGTAGCAGCGCGCCAGCTGACGGCCCGCCAGATACAGCTCACCCGGGGCACCGATCGCGGCCGGGCGCAGGCGCGAATCCAGTACGTAGACTTCGACATTCCACTCGGGGATACCGATCGGCACCTGTGTGGTGTCGGCTTCGGTGGCCTCCCAGTAGGTCACCGAGACCGCGGCCTCGGTGGGGCCGTAGAGGTTGTGCAGGCCCGCGTCGGAGATCGCGCGCAGACCCGCGGCGGTCTCGGGAGGCAGGGCTTCGCCGATGACGAAAACCGCACGCAGCGTTGCGCATTGGGCGCGTGTGGCGTGCGAGACGAACACCGTCAGCATCGACGGGACGAAGTCGGTCACGGTGACGCCGTGCCGAGCGATCATGTCCGCGACGTACAGCGGATCGCGATGACCGTCCGGCGAGGCGATGACCAGCTTCGCGCCGACCATCAGCGGCAGGAAGTAACCCCACAGCGACACGTCGAAGGTGGTGGCGGTCTTCTGCAGGTAGACGTCATCGGCGCTGAGCTGGTACTCGTCCAGCATCCACAGCTCTTGGTTCACGATCGCGTGGTGCGTGACCGCGACGCCCTTGGGGCGGCCGGTGGAACCCGAGGTGTAGATGACGTAGGCCGTGTTGTCCGGGCGCAGCGGGGACAGGCGGTCGGCATCGGTGACAGGTGTGGCGTCGAAACCGGTCGTGTCGAGTCGATCGATCTCCACGCGGGCGACGTTTTCGGGCAGGTCCAGGTCGTCTGCGCTGGTGGTCAGCACGCAGACCGGTGCCGCGGACTCGAGGATGTAGGCGGTGCGATCGGCGGGGTGATCGGGGTCGATCGGCACGTATGCGCCACCGGCCCGCAGCACGGCGTGCATGCCGATGACCAGGTCCAGCGAGCGGCGCATGCCAAGGGCGACAAGCGATTCCGGGCCGACGCCGTCGGCGATCAGGAAACGGGCCAGGCGGTTCACCTTCGCGGCGAACTCGGCGTAGGTGAGGGTTTCGCCTTCGAAATCCAAGGCGATGTTGTCGGGGGTGAGCGGGATCTGCGCGTCTAGCAGCGCGGGCAGCGTGGTCGCGGGGACCTCGTGCGCGGCGTCGTTCCACTCGGTCAGCGAGCGTTCCAGCTCGGCCGCACCGGTGACCGGCAGACTCCAGACCGGCAGCTCGGCGTCGGCGGCCAGGAAGCGGTCGAAGAACTCGAGGAACCGGCCGTGGTGGGTCTGTGCCTCGGTCGCGGAGTACAGGTTCGGGTTGGTCTCGAAGTCGATGTGCGAGCGGGTGCCGCCGTGCGACTGATAGAAGTTGACGCCCAGGTCTTCGATGCTGCCCGTGGACAGCACGTTGAGCGTGCCCTCCATGTCACCGAACTGCAGGTGATTGTCGAACAGCATGATGTTGACCCACGGGCCGAAGAACTCCGTGGAGACCATGCCGTCGCCCGCGGAATCGCGACGGATGTCCTCGTGGCGGTAGCGCTGGTGACGCAGGGCGCCGGAGACCTCGGTAGTCACCGCGCGCAGCAGCTGCGCGACGGTGGTGTCGTGGCCCACGCGCAGGCGCAGCGGGACGATGTTGGAGGTCGCGCCGCCCGAGCGTCGCATCACCGCGGTGGTGCGGGCGGTGACGGGCAGGCTCAGGATCACGTCTTCGGTGCCGGTGATCTGGGCCAGATACGCGGCGAAACCGGCGATGAGCAACGGCGCTGCGGTGCTGTCATGGCGGGCGATCGCCGCGGTGAGCAGCTGGTCCTGTACCGGGTTCAGTGCGGCGCTGGTGATGTCGTTGACCGGCGAGGGCGGGGCCGAGCGGCCGGTGAGGCTGCTGCCCTCTTCCAGACCCGCCACACGCTGCGCCCAGTGCGCTTTATCGGACTGGAACCGGGTGCTGTCGCGGTAGGAGATCTCGGACTCGTACAGCGCCCGCAGATCGGTCGCCTTGTTCGGCGGGGCCGGGGTGCCGGTGACCTCCGCGGTATAGAGCTGTGCCGTGCGATTGACGAAGTTGTTGGCGCCGAAACCGTCGAGCACGATGTGGTGCACGCGGGCATACCAGTACCAGCGGTCGTCGGCCAGGTGCAGCGCGGCGGCTTGCACGAGACGGTCGGCGACGATGTCGAGCGGGCGGCTGTACTCGGCGCGCATCCACGCGGCGGCGGCGGCTTCGGGGTCGGCTTCGCCACGCACGTCGACATAGATCAGCGTCGCGTCCTGGCTGGGGTCCACGGTCTGCATGGGCTCACCGTCGACCTCGACGATGCGCAACCAGCCCGATTCCAGGTCCGATGCCGCGCCGGCGCTCGCCCGTTCCAGGGCGGCGACGTCGAGGCGTCCACGCAGGTCGACGTACTGGGCGATGTTGATCGGCACCTGTGGGTCGACGTGCTGCGCGTACCAGATACCCAGCTGTGCGGGCGAGAGCGGGAAGTACTCCGAAGAGTCTCCACGTCCGTCACCAGTTTCGCCGTTTCCGCCGAAATCCAGCCGGTCCAACCCAAACCTCGTTTCCGGAACGCCCGGTCAGGCGCTCCCCGACGACACCGGAACGCGGGCGCCCACCATGTCCAGCGTGGCGCCCGCGTCTCGGGTTCAGTTCTCGAATCAATCAGGCAAAATGTCCATTGGCACTATCTGCCGGTCAGGGCCATCTCGTTACACAGCCGAGACCATGTCCGCGATCATCCTCACCGCCAGCGCCGGTCCGCACGTGGCAAACCATCGCACCAATCTACCGGTGCGCTCCCCCGGCAACCAACCACGTCCATAGCTGGCCGACATCGGCCCAGGTGAGCCCGTCGACCAGCGTTTGCTGACGCTTGTCCGCGGTCTCACATCGTCGCCGGAACCGCTGCGCGGCGCGGGAACTGAGGGATGGATCACACCGACCGGTCTGCTTGCGATGGGCAGCCGTCGAACTACTGGTCGGCGCGGACGCGAGCGGGGTCGTAGAGGTGCGACTGCGCGCAGTCGATCGATGCCGACAGCGCCCGGCCGACCAGGATCACCGCGGCTTGCCGCAGGCCCGCGGCTTCGACCTGATCGGCGATGTCGGTCAGGGTGCCGCGCAGCACGAGCTGCTCGGGTTGGCTGGCGCGGTAGACCACGGCCACCGGGCAGTCGGCGCCGTACTCGGCGATCAGTTCCTGCGCGAGTGTCCCGATCCGGGTGATCGCGAGGTGCAGGACCAGGGTCGCGCCGGTCGCGGCGAAGTTCGCGAGGGCCTCGCCCTGCGGCATCGCGGTGGAGCGGGCTTGGGTTCGGGTGAGAACGACGGACTGGACGACTTCAGGGACGGTCAGTTCGGTGCCCAGTACCGCCGCTGCGGCCGCGTAGGCGGGCACGCCCGGGGTGATGTCCCACGGGACCGCACGGGCATCCAGTCGACGCGTCTGCTCGGTCAGCGCCGAATAGATCGACGGGTCGCCCGAGCACAGCCGCGCCACGTCCCGACCCGCCTCGTGTGCGCGCACCAGATGCTCGATGATCTGGTCCAGGTTCAGGTGCTGAGTGTCGATCAGTTCGGTGCCGGGGGCGCAGTGGGCCAGCACCTCGGGGTCGAGGTAGGTGCCCGCGTAGAGGCAGACCGGGCTGTTGCGCAGCAGGTTCACCGCGCGCACCGTGAGCAGGTCGGCCGCGCCGGGGCCCGCGCCGATGAAATGCACCGTCATGGGGAGGAGTGTAGGGAATTCGCGTCGACGTCTGGCAATCCCGCGGACCGGGACGTAGTGAGGGCGACTTCGTGGAACACGGCCGGTAGGTCTCGCCGTTGCGCAGCCAGTAGGTTCTGTGTCGGACAGTGCTGACGAAGGGGTCTGGGATGCAGGATTCGAGCAGGAGCGGCTTCGTCCGTGGGATCGGTGCCGCGGCGGTCGCGGTCGTCGCGCTGACAGCGGGGTGCTCGATGGCCACCGTCGAGGGCAAGGCCACCGCGTCGGGGGACAGTTACGCGCCCGCCCCCGAGAACCAGGACCCGTCCCTGCAGATCCCCGGCATCGTCGTCACCGAGATCGCACCGGGCCAGCCGCACGTGCGGCCCACTCAACGCGTGGCCTACCCGTCGATCCCCCCGGTGGGCGGACCCCACGACGCGCAATGGGCGGCCTGCACCGGCGTGGTCTACGCGCAGGCACTGCGCACCGAGAACGCCGTGCACGCCCTGGAACACGGCGCCGTCTGGATCGCCTACGACCCGGCGAAGGTGAGCGCGGCGGATCAGGCGCTGTTGCGCGCGCGGGTGACCGACCGCCAGTACACCCTGATGTCACCCATCCCCGGCATGGACCACCCGATCTCGCTGCAATCCTGGGGACACCAACTGCCCCTGACCTCCGCCGACGACGAACGCATCGACCAGTTCATCGTCGCGCTGCGCGAAAACCCTTACACCACACCGGAAGTCGGCGCGACCTGCTCGTCGCCCCTGTTCGACCGCAACAATCCCCCGCCGTACGACCCGACTCCCCCTGGCCCCGACGCCGTCCCGATGACCGGCTAACCCGTCATGTTGAAATGCGCGATGACCTTCGTCGGCCGCACCCGCACCACGAGTTCACCGGGCACCCCATTGCGCTTCCCGAACTCCGCCGCCTTCTCGGGCCCCATATACCGGGCGGCGATCGCGGTAGCGGTGCGCACCAACTCATCGAGATCCTCGGACAACGTCACCGTCCCCTGGACCTCGACCAACGCATACGGCGGCTGCTCGAGATCCACACACAGCGCCACCCGAGGATCCCGCGCGAACGCCCGCCCCTTCGCCGTGTCCTTACCCGTGTTGAAAACCAACTCATCGCCCTCGACGATGAACCACACCGGCGTCACCAACGGACGCCCATCAGCGGCATCGAACGCCACCTTGCCCGTTCGCGTTCCGTGGGAGAGAAACTCACGCACCTGAGGATCCGACAGGGAAGCCATCTGCTCAGGGTAAGTCAACGAGACGACACCCTGTGGGACCGACGAATCGGCCTGTCCGCGCACGCTGTCAGATCGCGCCTCGGGCGCGGGCCGTGGCGACGGCGGAGGTTCGGGATTTCACGCCGAGTTTGGCGTAGATGTGGACCAGGTGGGACTTGACGGTGGTTTCGCTGAGGAACAGTTGCTTGGCGATGTCGCGGTTGGACAGGCCTGCGGCGACCAAGCGGAGAACTTCTACTTCGCGGGGGCTCAGGGTGGTGTCGGCGCGGCGGACTCTGGTCATCAGGCGGGAGGCGACTGTCGGCGACAGGACGCTTTCGCCCGCGGCGGCGGCGCGGACGGCGGCCAGGAGTTCGGTGGGTGGGGTGTCTTTGAGGAGGTAGCCGACCGCGCCCGCTTCGATGGCGCCGAGGATGTCGGCGTCGGTGTCGTAGTTGGTGACGACCAGGACGTTGGGTGGGGTGGGTAGGGCGCGAAGGTCCGCGGTGGCGGAGGCGCCGGAGCGGCCATCGCCGAAGCGCAGGTCCATCAGGACGAGGTCGACCGGGTTGGCGGCGCAAAAGGCTACTGCCGCATCGGCATCCGGTACATCGCCGATGACGGTGATGTCGGCGGCGGCGTCGAGGAGGGCGCGCAGGCCGGCTCGGACGATGGCGTGGTCGTCGGCGAGCAGTAGGCGGATCATCGGGCTGCGCCGGGCATTGCTGTGTCTGCGCCGGGCGTTGCGTCGAGTGGGAAGGACACCGTCACCGCGGTGTGCCCCGGTTCGGATTCCACTGTCATCGCACCGCCTTGCTGTTCTACGCGGCTGCGCATGGCGGCCAAGCCGAATGCGCCGGAACGCGGGCGGCGCAACACTTCTGGGGCGATCCCGATGCCGTCGTCGACGATGTCGAGGTGAGCGTCGGTGTCGTCGTAGGTGAGGGTGACGCGCATCCGGGCGGCCTCGGCGTGCTGGACCACATTGGCCACCGCGCTCTGGGCGATGCGCACCAGAGCTGCCTCGATGGGCATCGGGAGGCGTTCGGGTTCGCCTTCTACCAGCAACTGCGTTGTCAACGAAGGTGACTGTGCGCGAAGGCAAATGCGTTCCAGCGCTTCGGCCAGCGACTGACCGTCCAGTGCGGCGGGCGACAATTCGTCGATGAGCCTTCGGGTTTCGGCCAGATCCTCGGCGGCTGTTTCGCGGGCGAGCCGAATGCGGTCCAGCGCAGGGTGATCCGGCGCGGCCTGTTCGGCGGCGTGCAGGAGTAGTTGAATGCTGCTCAGGCCCTGGGCGACGGTGTCGTGGATTTCCTTGGCCAGGCGTTCGCGTTCGGCGAGCTTGCCCGCGGTGCGTTCCTGATCCGCGAGAATCTCTCTGGTGCTGAGCAATTCGTCGATCAGCCGTTCCCGTTCGACCGCCTCGCGATACAACGCCTGGTACCCGAGCCCGATCCCGATCGCCACCGCCGCGCCCAGCGCGGGCCCGACCACCGCCCCCACTGACCACCCGCGATGCGAGGCGAAGCCGAGCACCCCGACCGCCGTCGCCAGCACCACCGCGACAAGACTCCACGGCCGTGGGATCAGATGCAGGTAGACGAAGAACAGTCCGAATGCCAGGTAGACAGCGTCGGGAGTGAGGCCGAGTAGTGCCAGCCACAGCACGGTCAGGGCCGCCAGCCACACCCACACCGCGTGCCCCGGCTCGCCTTCCCCAAGATCGGTGGGCGCTTCCGCATCGCCCCCGGGCGGCGCTGCCTTCCGGCGATCGGCGGCTGCCGATTGACCGAACGCCTCGAGATCGTCAGTCGCAACCTTCGCACCAGCCGCCCTGTGATCCCGGTTCGGGCCGAAACCGCTCTCGCCCATCGCGAAACCGCTACCGGCCGATTTCCCCTCTTTCGAGCGACGGGGAATCTCGGTGCCCGCGAAATAGGTGACCAGCCAGACCACCGTCAACGCCACGACGGCGACGCCGTGACTCCCACCGGGCAACACCGCCCGCACCGCGACCACCACCGCCAGCGCCGTGACCAGCACATGCAGGCCCAGCCGCAGCGTGGTGACCACGGGGGTCAAAGGGGACGAGTGCACGCTGACCAGCTTATGTGCGGCAACTCCCCCGGCATCCATCGAAAGGTGTAAACGCCGTCGGACCAAGGGTGGACGGCGTTTCGTGCGCCGGTGCGATGGCAGCGGCGGGCATCGCGACGACAGTGGAGTCATGTTCGTCGCACTCCGAGATCTGCGGGCCGCCCGTGGCCGCTTCCTGCTCATCACCACCGTCGTGTTGCTCGTGGCGGTGCTGGTGAGTTTCCTCAGCGGGCTCACCGCCGGGCTGGCGCATCAGAATATCTCCGCTGTGCAGGGCATCGATGCTGACCAGGTGGTTTTCGCGGAGACCGGCGCTGATCCGTCGTTCGATTCCTCGGTGCTCACCGAGCAGCAGGTGGCGCGGTGGCAGTCCGCGGGCGGGGTCTCGACCACGCCGATCGGGATCTCGCGGACCAGGGCGGAGCACGCCGGCGCCAGTCCGACGCAGGTCGCGTTGTTCGGCGGCGACCCGTCGGCATTCAGCAATCGTCCCGCTACCGCGCCCGGTGCGGTGGTGTTGAGTTCGGGGGCGGCGCGGGAGTTGTCCGCGAGCACCGGCGACACCGTGATGCTGGCGGGCCACGAGTTCACCGTCGCGGGCGTTTCCGACGACCAGTGGTACAGCCACACACCGGTGATCTGGACGACGATGCAGGATTGGCAGGCGGCCAGCCCCCGTGCGGGAGCGGCGACGGTGCTCGCGGTGACCGGCAACTCCCAGCGCGGCGATCTCGATACCGAAGCGGGGACGCGGGAGATTCCCGCCGAGGATGCCGTCGCGGCGATCGGTTCCTACCAGGCCGAGAACAGCTCGCTCACCCTGATGACGATGCTGCTGTTCGCCATCTCCGCGCTGGTGATCGGCGCCTTCTTCACCGTCTGGACCGTGCAGCGCACACCCGACATCGCCACCTTGAAAGCGCTCGGCGCGACCACCGGCTCGCTGGTTCGCGATGCCCTCGCCCAGGCCGCGATCGTGCTGATCATGGGCGTCAGCGCGGGCCTGGCGATCACCGCTGTCACGTCGCTATTCCTCGGTGACGCAATGCCTTTCGTGCTCAGCCTGCAAACGACGCTGGTCCCCGCTCTGGCGCTGATCGCGCTCGGCCTGGCTGGCGCCGCCGTGGCCCTGCGCTTCCTGTTCACCACCGACCCACTGACCGCGCTCGGCGCGACTCGCTGAAGGACTTCCCATGCCGACCGCTCACACCCACGCCGCGCCGATCACCGACACCGCGATCACTCTCACCGACGTCACCCTCACCTACCCCGACGGCACCGACCGCCTCACCGCCCTGGACCACGTGCACCTGCACGTCCCCGGCGGCACGATCGCCGCGATCACCGGCCCGTCCGGTTCGGGAAAGTCGAGCCTGCTCGCCGTCGCCGCGACCCTGATCCGCCCCGACTCCGGGACAGTCACCCTCGCAACCTCCTCGGGGACAGTCGATCTCGCGAGACTGAGCAGACGAGAAGCCGCAACAGTCCGCCGAGATTCGATGGGCATCGTCTTCCAACAACCGAACCTGATCCCCTCCCTCACCGCCCTGGAACAACTGGAAGTCACCGCCCACCTAGGCGGCCCGAAACGCCTGTCCCGCAAGGAAACCCACACCCGAGCACAACAACTCCTCGAAGACGTAGGCCTGACCCCCCACGCCCACAAACGCCCAGCCCAACTCTCCGGCGGCCAACGCCAACGCATCAACATCGCCCGAGCCCTGATGAACAACCCAGCCCTGTTGGTAGTAGACGAACCAACCAGCGCCCTCGACTCCGAACGAGGCACAGCCATCATCGCCCTCCTGACCACCATCGCCCACACCCACAAAGCAGCCACCCTCCTGGTAACCCACGACCGAACCCACCTCCACCACATGGACGCCGTCTACACCATGACCGACGCCCACCTAACGGAAAATTCAAGATCAACACGCTCTCACCGTGGCGATTTGCGGTAAATCCCTCGCTGAGAGCGTGGTGATCAACGGTCCAGGTCAGCGCCGCGGGCGCGGAGGGCGGCGTGGACGCGGGACAGGAGGGTGTGGGGGCGGCGGTGGAGAAGGGTGGCGTCGGCTCGGATCACCTGCCAGCCGTGGTCGGCCAGGGCGTGGTGGCGGTCGATGTCTCGGGTGCGCTGGGTGGGGTCGGTCCAGTGATGGGCGCCGTCGTATTCGACAGCGACTCGGTAGCGTTCCCAGCCCATATCGAGGCGGGCGATGAACGCGTGCGAGTCGGTGCGGACCACGATCTGGGTGGTGGGTTTCGGAATTCCAGGTCGAGAAGTAGCAGCCTGGTCCGTGATTCCTGTGGCGACTCGGCACCGGGATCGATCAGCGACACCGTCGACCGCAGTTCGCTACTGCCGCGGACGCGGGGATGCGTTCGAGCGAATTCCGCGATCTCGCGCGGGTCCAGTTCCGTTGCGCGACACAGCGCGTCCAGGAGTGGGACGGCCCGTTCGCGTGGCAGGCGACATTCCGTCACCACCCCATCCGAAACCGCCCACGACCCGACAAATGGCCCACCCATCGCATCCCCCATCCCCCAACCCTCCCCCACCCCACCGACAACCCGCGCACTTCAAGATCACCACGCTCTCACCGTGGTGATTTTCGGTAGATGCCTCGCTGAGAGCGTGGTGATCAATGGTCCAGGTGGCGGGGGTGCGGCGCGTCTGCTTTGTGGGGGCTCGGGGAGGGGGAGACTGGGGGGATGAGTGATGTCAGGCATCTCATCGTGGTGGACGCGGCCAATGTGATCGGGTCGCGGGCTAATGGGTGGTGGAAGGATCGGGCGGGGGCGGCTCGGCGGTTGTTGGCTGACCTTGCGGGGCTGACTGCGAAGTTGCCCGAGAGCACGGAGGTCACCGTCATTCTCGAGGGTGCGGCCAAAGCTGCTGCCGATGGGGCCGAGCCTTCCGCGCCGCGGTTGAAGGTGGAGTTGGCGCCGCGTTCGGGGGACGACAAGATCGTCGATGTGGTCGCGGAGGCGAACTCGCACGAGCAGATCACCGTGGTCACCTCTGATCGCGAGCTGCGCACCCGCGTCGAAGCGCACGGTGCCGAGACCGTCGGGCCGGGGTGGCTGTGGAGCCAGATCGACTGATCGCGTCAGTCGGCGGGAGCGTTCGAATCAAACGTCGCGAGCCCCAGGGACTTCCAGGCGGCGAGCAACTTCCCGTCGCCCGAGGCCGCGACCAAGTCAGGGTCCTCGAGTTGCGCGGCGACCGCACAATGGACGGCGTCGTCGCCACGCAGTGCATACCGCTCCGCGAAGACCGCTGCGGTCTGGACCAATTTCTCGTCCACCTCGGTCACATCGAGCTGTTGCCACAACTCGTCCTTCAGGCGCGAAGCCGCCCGAAACCCCGATGCGTCGAGCCTGCCCATCCGGTGCGCCTGGGCCAGTGCCGCTGCCGCTTCGACGTAGAGCAGTCGACTCGCGACCACGTCGTCTGCGAGATCCCAGAATCGTCGACATGCGGCGCTGCTGGGCTCTACGACCAGCAGCGGGATGAACGCCGAGGTATCGAAATAGCCGATCACCGGCGCTGATCGTCGATCAGGTCGGACACGATGCCTGCGCCCTGAACCGGATCCGGTGCGGGCTGCTTTCGCTTTCGGGCCGGCTGAATTCGACCCTCCTCGCGCAGTTGCTCCAAGGCGGTCAGCCGATCAACAGGGACGATCCGGGCGATCGGCTTGCCGTGATCGGTCACTGTCACCGTCCGACCTGAGCGCACGTCGGCCAGATGGCTACTGAGATGGTCCCTCAGTTCCCGCACACCGATTTCCATGACGCTCCTTGAAGTGGCGACAAATATAGAACTAATTGTAGCCACTAACGTCGATGGGCGATAGGAACCACGCCGACGCTCCCCGCCACTGCGCACTACTCGGCTGACAATGCCGCCAACGCCATTTGTCGGAGGACCGGGCGGGCTCGCGAGGCGCTGGCCGCGGAGGCGCTGTGGGGGGTGGAGTTGATGAGGCCGAAGGCGGCGTGGGCTCGGATTCGGGCGGTTTCCTCGGGGAGGGTGGGGGTCAGGTCGCGCAGGACGCCCACCCAGATTTCGACGTAGTGGCGTTGGGTGCGGCGCAGGGTTCGGCGGTCGGGGGTGGGGACGTTGTCCAGGTCGCGGTCCTGGATGCGGATGAGTTCGGGGTTGCCGAAGGCGAAGTCGAGGTGGAAGTCGACCAGGGCGGTGAGGGCCGCGGCGGGGGTGGTGGATGCGTCGACGACGGCGCGACCGCCTGCCAACAGTCGCTCGCTGACGCCGACGAGCAGTTCGACCAGCAGGGCTTCCTTGTTCGCGAAGTGGCGGTAGACGGCGGGGCCGCTGATGCCGACCGCCGCACCGAGGTCGTCCAGTCGCACGCCGAAGAAACCGCGGTCGGCGATGAGGCGCGCGCCCGCGGCGAGCAACTGTTCGCGGCGCTGGGCTTTGAGCTGGTCGCGCCTGGTCACCTGGACCGGTTCGGTAGTGGCCACTCGACACTCCCTCTGGACAACTTGGTTAGCCAAGATTAACCTGAATTTCAGTTATTGGCGATTAACCGGATGAGAGAATGGTGCGATGACGGTTACGCAGGAACCCGAGGGCACCGTGACGAGCAATCGGGACGCGCACGCCGCCCTGGTCGCGGATCTGCGGCAGCGGCTGGGCACGGCCGCGTTGGGCGGCCCGCAGAAGTCGCGCGAACGGCACGTGGCCAGGGGCAAGCTGCTCCCCCGCGACCGCGTGGACCAGCTGCTCGACCCGGGCAGTCCGTTCCTCGAGCTGGCGCCGCTGGCCGGCAACGGTATGTATGACGACGAGTGCCCCGGCGCGGGGATGATCGCGGGCATCGGCCGGATCTCGGGCCGCGAGTGCCTGATTCTGGCCAACGATCCGACGGTCAAGGGCGGCACCTACTACCCGATCTCGGTGAAGAAGCACCTGCGCGCGCAGGAAGTCGCGGCGCAGAACAATCTGCCGTGCGTGTATCTGGTGGAGTCCGGTGGCGGGTTCCTGCCGCGGCAGGACGAGGTGTTCCCCGATCGTGAGCACTTCGGGCGGATCTTCTTCAATCAGGCGAACATGAGCGCGCGCGGGATCGCGCAGATCGCGGCGGTGATGGGGTCGTGCACCGCCGGTGGCGCGTATGTGCCCGCGATGGCCGATGAGGCGGTGATCGTGCGTGATCAGGGCACCATCTTCCTCGGTGGGCCGCCACTGGTGAAGGCGGCGACCGGCGAGATCGTGTCCGCCGAGGATCTCGGCGGCGGCCTCCTACACTCGCGCACTTCCGGCGTCACCGATCACCTCGCCGAGGATGATCGCGACGCACTGCGCATCGTCCGCAATATCGTTGCAACACTGGGTCCCCGGCCGGAGGCACCGTGGGAGGTGCTGCCGAGCACCCCGCCGGCCAAGCCTACCGATGAGCTCTACGACGTGGTCCCCGTCGATCCGCGCACGCCCTATGACGTGCACGAGGTCATCGATCGAATCATCGACGGCGAGAGCGGCTTCCAGGAATTCAAGGCCGAGTACGGCAAGACCCTGGTCACCGGTTTCGCGCGCATCCACGGCCATCCCGTCGGGATCGTCGCCAACAATGGCGTGCTGTTCAGCGAATCCGCCATGAAGGGTGCGCATTTCATCGAACTGTGCGACAAGCGCAAGATCCCACTGTTGTTCCTGCAGAACATCACCGGCTTCATGGTCGGCCGCGATTACGAGGCGGGCGGGATCGCCAAGCACGGCGCGAAGATGGTCACCGCCGTCGCGTGCGCGCGGGTTCCGAAACTGACTGTGGTGATCGGCGGTTCGTACGGAGCGGGCAACTACTCCATGTGCGGGCGCGCGTATTCGCCTCGCTTCCTGTGGATGTGGCCGAATGCGCGCATCTCGGTGATGGGTGGCGAGCAGGCAGCGTCGGTGCTGGCGACGGTGCGCGGCGATCAGCTCGACAGTGCGGGCAAGCCGTGGTCGGCCGAGGATCAGGAGGCGTTCAAGGCCCCGATCCGCGAGCAGTACGAGACCCAGGGCAACCCCTACTACGCGACCGCGCGCATCTGGGACGACGGCGTGATCGCGCCCGCCGACACCAGAACCGTGCTCGGCCTTGCCCTTTCGGTGTGCGCGCAAGCGCCGCTCGAACCCGTTTCCTACGGCGTCTTCCGGATGTGAGCGACATGCTGAACAAGAACCACCCCGTCGAATTCGACACTGTGCTGGTCGCCAATCGTGGCGAGATCGCCGTGCGAGTGATCAAGACGTTGCGCGCCATGGGGATTCGCTCGGTCGCCGTGTACAGCGATGCCGATGTCGATGCGCGCCATGTGCGGGAGGCCGATGTCGCGGTGCGGCTCGGGCCCGCGCCCGCACGCGAGAGTTACCTGTCGATCGAGAAGGTCGTCGACGCTGCCGTCCGATCCGGTGCGCAGGCCGTACATCCGGGTTATGGCTTCCTGTCAGAGAATTCGGCCTTCGCTGCCGCGTTGGCCGATGCGGGCATCGTGTTCCTCGGACCGCCCGCGAAGGCCATCGAGGTGATGGGCGACAAGATCACCGCGAAGAAGACGGTGACCGCGTTCGGGGTGCCCGTGGTTCCCGGCATCGCCGAACCTGGGCTGACCGATGATCAATTGATTTCGGCGGCAACGGAAATCGGCTATCCGGTGCTGGTGAAGCCGTCTGCCGGTGGTGGCGGCAAGGGGATGCGCCGGGTCGAGGATCCCGCCGATCTGCCCGCCGCGCTGGTCAGCGCCCGGCGTGAGGCCGGTGCGGCGTTCGGGGACGACACCCTGTTCCTCGAACGGTTCGTCAACCGGCCCCGCCACATCGAGGTGCAGGTCCTCGCCGACAAGTTCGGCAATGTGGTGCACCTGGGTGAGCGTGAGTGCAGTTTGCAGCGCAGGCACCAGAAGGTGATCGAGGAGGCACCGTCGCCGCTGCTGGACGCGCAGACCAGGGCCCGGATCGGTGCCGCTGCCTGCAATACGGCTCGCAGTGTGGACTATGTGGGCGCGGGCACGGTGGAGTTCATCGTGTCGGCGGATCAGCCCGACGAGTTCTTCTTCATGGAGATGAATACCCGTCTGCAGGTGGAACATCCGGTGACCGAGATGGTGACCGGGGTCGACTTGGTGGAGTGCCAGGTGCGCGTTGCCGCGGGGCAGAAGTTGGCGCGCACCCAGGATGAGATCCGGATGGTCGGGCATGCGATCGAGGCCCGTGTGTACGCCGAAGATCCCGGCCGAGGGTTCTTGCCTACCGGCGGTACTGTGCTCGCTTTGGCCGAGCCGGAAGGTCCTGGGGTTCGGGTGGATTCGGGTCTGTTGGTCGGCACCGTCGTCGGTAGCGATTACGACCCGATGCTGTCGAAGGTGATCGCGCACGGGAGCACTCGCGCCGACGCACTCGCCTCGTTGGATCGCGCGTTGGAACAGACTGTGCTGCTGGGTGTTACGAGCAACGTCGAGTTCCTGCGGTTCCTGCTCGCCGACGATGACGTACAGGCAGGCCGTCTGGACACCGCACTGCTGGATCGCCGCGTCGCCGACTTCGTGGCGAACGAGGCCACTGATGACGAATTCATCGCGGCGGCAACGTATTACTGGCTGCGCCGCTGGCCGACCGGCGATGCGGACCTGTGGTCGACACCGTCGGGATGGCGCCTCGGCACGCCCGCACCCACCATGATCCGCCTAGCAGCGGGTGATCTGGTACGGCACGTGTTCATCACGGGCACACCGGATTCCGCCACTGTGCGGCTGGAAGCGGCAGGCACCCCGTCGCTCGACACCACCACAACGTCGATGTCGGCCGCACTTCTCGAGGACGAACTGACACTTACCCTGGACGGCCTGCGCCGCAAGGTGCGCATTGCCGAAGGCGACGAGCAGCTGTGGGTGAGCGGTGCGGGTCGCGTGGCGGTGCTGCGCGAGGTCGCCGAGGCGGCTGTGCGAGGGGACGCCGCCCATGTCGGTGACGCCGAAATCCGCAGCCCCATGCCGGGTTCGGTGATCGCTACACCAGTGCGGACCGGCGCGCGAGTCGCCGTCGGCGATCCGGTGATCGTGATCGAGGCCATGAAGATGGAGCACGCGCTCACCGCGCCGGTAGCCGGCACGGTGGAGCTGCTCGCCGCCCCAGGCGCCCAGGTGAAGCTGGGCCAGGTGCTGGTGCGCGTCATCGCCGATTCCACCGACGCCGGCAAAGCCACGCCGAACGGCGCCACCGAACCCGACACGGCTGCCGGTGCGTCTGCGCCCGTCGGCGCGAAAACCGAGCACGAAGGAATCACCGCATGACCGACTACCTCTCCACCGGTTCCCTCCCCGAGGAATACCGCCAGTTGGCCCTCACCGTGCGCGACTTCGCCAACCAGGTCGTCGCTCCGGTGTCGGCGAAACACGATGCCGAGCACAGCTTTCCGTACGAAGTTGTCGCCGGTATGGCCGAAATGGGACTGTTCGGCCTGCCGTTCCCTGAGGAGTTCGGCGGCATGGGCGGCGACTACTTCGCCCTGTGTCTGGCGCTCGAGGAACTCGGCAAGATCGACCAGAGCGTGGCGATCACCCTCGAAGCCGGAGTCTCGCTGGGTGCCATGCCGATCTACCGCTTCGGCGATGACAAGCAGAAGACCGAATGGCTGCCGCAGCTCACCAGCGGGCAGGCGCTGGCCGGTTTCGGGCTCACCGAACCGGACGCGGGCAGTGATGCGGGCGGGACCAGGACCACCGCCGTGGAAGACGGCCAGAGTTGGGTGATCAACGGCGCCAAGCAGTTCATCACCAATTCCGGCACCGACATCACCCGCCTGGTCACCGTCACCGCGGTCACCGGGCAGACCGGCGGGAAGAAGGAGATCTCCACCATCCTGGTGCCGACCGACACCCCCGGTTTCGTCGCCGAGCCCGCCTACAACAAGGTCGGCTGGAACGCCTCCGACACCCACCCGCTGAGCTTCACGGACGTACGGGTGCCACAGGAGAACCTGCTCGGCGAGCGCGGTCGCGGCTACGCCAACTTCCTGCGCATCCTCGACGAGGGCCGCATCGCGATCGCCGCACTGGCCGTCGGGGCCGCGCAAGGCTGTGTGGACGAGAGCGTGCGGTACGCGAAGGAACGGCAGGCGTTCGGCCAGGCCATCGGCCGCAATCAGGCCATCGCGTTCAAGATCGCCAGGATGGAGGCGCGCGCCCACACCGCGCGCACGGCCTATTACGACGCGGCCGCGCTGATGCTGGCGGGCAAGCCGTTCAAGAAGCAGGCGTCCATCGCGAAGATGGTGGCCAGCGAGGCCGCGATGGACAACTCGCGCGACGCCACCCAGATCTTCGGCGGCAACGGATTCATGAACGACTACCCCGTGGCCAGGCACTACCGTGACAGCAAGATCCTGGAAATCGGCGAGGGCACCACGGAGGTACAGCTGATGCTGATCGCAAGGGAGCTGGGTCTGTGAGTGAACCGCGCCGGGTCGTGCAGCGGGGGCTGTGGTTCGAGGAGTTCGAGATCGGCACGATCTACGAGCACCGGCCGGGCCGCACCATCACCGAGGCCGACAATGTCCTGTTCACGACGTTGACCATGAACACCCAGGCCCTGCACCTGGACGCCGCCTTCGCCGACGCGCAGCCGCCGTTCAACCAGCGCCTGGTGAACTCGATGTTCACACTGTCGACGCTGGTCGGGCTGTCCGTCGCGCAGCTCACGCAGGGAACGCTGGTGGCCAACCTCGGCTTCTCGGAGATGAGTTTGCCCGCGCCGCTGTTCCACGGCGACACCATGTACGCGGAAACGCTGGTCACCGACAAGCGGGAGTCCAAGAGCCGTCCGGGTGAGGGCATCGTCAGCCTGGCGCACACCGCGCGCAACCAGCACGGTGTGGTGGTGGCGACCGCCGTTCGCCAGACCCTCGTGCGCAAGGCGCCTGCCGCGTGAACGCCTGGCAGCCCAGTGGTCCCGCGTGGCTGTTCTGCCCGGCGGATCGCCCGGAACGTTTCGCCAAGGCGGCCGCCGTGGCCGATGTGGTGATTCTCGATCTCGAGGACGGTGTCGCGGCGGCGGACAAGGCAGCGGCCAGGCAGGCGCTGATCGACACCCCACTGGACCCGCAGCACACCGTGATTCGCGTGAACGCGGCCGACACCGCGGAGTACGCCGATGATCTCGCCGCACTCGCGCAGACCGCGTATGGCCGGGTCATGCTGCCCAAATGCGAGTCGGCGCAACAGGTTCAGCGCCTGGCCGACTACGAGGTGATCGTGCTCGTCGAGTCGCCACTGGGCGCGGTGCGGGTAGCGGAATCGGTGGCCGCCGAGAACGCGATCGGCGTGATGTGGGGTGCCGAGGACCTGGTCGCCGGTCTCGGCGGCAAGTCCAGCAGGCACGCCGACGGCAGCTACCGCGACGTGGCGCGGCAGGTGCGCTCCACCAGCTTGCTCGCGGCCAAGGCCTTCGGCCGGTTCGCCCTGGATTCGGTCTATCTGAACATCAAGGACCTGGACGGCTTGAAGGCCGAAACGCTCGACGCGGTGGCGGTCGGGTTCGACGCCAAGGTGGCCATCCACCCCAGTCAGGTCGCGGTGATCCGTGACGGATACGCACCTGCTGCCGACGAACTCGACTGGGCGCGAAGGGTTCTCGCCGAAGTGCCGAACCATCGCGGCGTGTTCGCCTTCGAAGGTCGTATGGTCGACGCGCCGGTGCTGCGGCAGGCCGAACAGATCGTCCGCCGCGCCCGGTAGCCCCGCCCCGAGTACGTGCGCCGTCGTCGGGGTACCCCGGAATGCGAGTAGTCCCGATCAGAGGAGAACACCTCCAGTGCAACCGCAATGGGTACCGAACGCACCCGACATCGCGTCGGCCCGGATCACCGATTTCGCCGCCTTCGCCACCGCACGAACCGGCGTCGAATACCCCGACTACCAGGCATTATGGCAGTGGTCGGTGGACGACATCGAAGCCTTCTGGCAGACGGTGTGGGACTACTTCGAACTCGGTGAGACCGCGGGCGAGGTCCTGGGTTCGCGGGAGATGCCGGGCGCGCAGTGGTTCCCCGACACCCGGCTGAACTATGTCGACCAGATCATCCGGATGGCCCAGTTCGGCCGACCCGCGATCATCGCCCTGCACGAGGACGCCGAACCGCGCGAGATCCTGTGGTCCGATCTGATCGAACAGGTGACAGTCTTCGCGCGCACTCTGCGGGAGCAAGGGGTCGAACAGGGCGACCGGGTGGTCGGCTATCTGCCCAATATCCCGGAGGCGATCGTCGCCTTTCTCGCCACCGCCAGCATCGGCGCGGTGTGGAGCGCGTGCGGACAGGACTATTCCGCGAAGGCGGCGCTGGACCGGCTCGGCCAGCTCGACCCGACGGTCCTGGTCACCGCCGACGGCTACCGGTTCGGCGGCAAGGAGCACGACAAGCGCGCCGATATCGCCGCCCTGCAGGACGGTCTGAATCTGCGTGCCACCATTGCGGTTTCGCAGCTCGGGCTAGAGGTGCCCGACGCGATGCCGTGGTCCGACGCGGTCGCCGATGCGGGTCTGGGCATCATCGAAACCACCGCTGTCGATTTCGATCATCCGCTGTGGATCGTGTTCTCCTCCGGCACAACGGGTTTACCCAAGGGGATCGTGCACGGACACGGCGGTGTGCTGTTGGAGCACCTGAAAGCCGTAGCGCTGCAATCGAATATCGGGCCCGAGGACACGTTCTTCTGGTACACCAGCCCGAGCTGGATGATGTGGAACTTCCAGGTCGCCGGGCTGTTGACCGGCGCCACCATCGTCACCTACGACGGCAGTCCGACCGCTGGTGGACCAGACGCACTGTGGCGCTTGGCTTCCCAAGTGAAGGCGACCGTCCTGGGTACCAGTCCCGGTTATGTTCTCGGCTGCATCAAGGCGGGCAGTGTCCCCCGCACCGACCATGATCTGTCCGCACTGCGCACGGTCGGCATCACCGGCTCGTCACTGCCGGTGACGAGCGCGCTGTGGCTGAACGACAATGCGGGCGAACATGTTCAGGTCAGCTCGATCAGCGGCGGCACCGATGTGGTGTCGGCGTTTGTCGGCGGCGCACCCACGGTTCCGGTCTGGCCGGGCGAGCTGTCGGCGCCGTACCTCGGGGTCGCGCTGGACGCCTTCGACGAGCAGGGCAACCCCGTGCGCGGCGAAGTCGGCGAACTGGTGGTGACAGCGCCCATGCCGTCCATGCCGGTCAGCTTCTGGCGCGACGACGACGGAAAGCGCTACCACGCAGCCTATTTCGACACCTACCCCGGCGTCTGGCGGCACGGTGACTGGATCACGCTCACCGAACACGGCAGCATCGTCGTGCACGGCCGCTCCGATTCCACCCTCAACCGCCACGGCATCCGCATGGGCAGCGCCGACATCTACCAGGTCGTCGAACAGTTCCCCGAGGTCGCCGAGGCCCTGGTGATCGGCGCCGAACAACCCGACGGCGGCTACTGGATGCCGCTGTTCCTCGTCCTCGCCCCCGGCGCGGAACTCACCGATGACCTGAAAACCCGCCTCGCCACCGCGATTCGCACCGAGGTCTCCCCGCGCCACGTCCCCGACGAAATCCGCGAAGCCCCCGGCATCCCCCACACCCGCACCGGAAAGAAACTCGAAGTCCCCATCAAGAAGCTTTTCCAAGGCGCGGACCCCGCTCGAGTGGTCGAACGCAGTGCGGTCGACGACCCGGCACTGCTCGACTGGTATGCCCGTATCACCCCGCCTCACAAGCCCTAATACACTTCGGGCATGACTGTCAGCGAGACTCGTGGGGCGCGTGGGGTAGCTGGGACTGAAGTGAAGCGGCGACCGAAGAATCGGCGGGCGCAGATCGCGGCGTCGTCGGCGGTGGCTTTCGGGGCGGCGGGGTATCACGGGGTGAGCATGGAGGACATCGCGTCCGGGCTGGGGATCAGTTCGGCCGCGCTGTATCGGCACTACCCCAGCAAGTACGCGCTGTTCCGGGAGGAGTTGCTGCGGGTCGGGCAGGCGTTCACCGCGTCGATCACGGTGCCCGAGCCGGACCTGTCGGCCGCGCAACGGTTGCGGCACATGCTGACCGGGCTGATCGGCGCGACCGTGGAGAATCGGGCGACGGTGCGGCTGGTGCGCTGGGAGGGTCGCTATCTCGAGCCCGCGGATCGGGTGGTGTTGCAGCAGCAGCAACGTGCGGTGCTGGTCGCGCTCGACGAGCAGCTGGCGGTGCTGCGGCCCGAATTGACCACGGCCGAACTGACAATGGTGTCCACCGCGATCCTCGGCGTGATCACCAGCATCGCCGATCATCACGCCGCGCTGCCCCAACGCACGTTGAACAAACTGCTCGTCACGGCCTGTATGGGGCTGACCAGTGCCGGGTTACCGCCTGCCGCAACAGTTTCCGAACAGGGTGCGCGAGCGCAGATTCCGGCCTCGTTCAAACATGAACTGCTGCTGCGCAAAGCGGTGGAGTTGTTCCACGAGCGTGGTTATCCGAATGTGAGCGTGGAAGATATCGCGTCAGCGGCGGGGTTGTCGGCGGCGTCGGCGGTGTATCGGTTCTATCGCGGCAAGAGCGACATTCTCGCGGCGGCCTTTCGACGGGCCGCGGATCGCGTGTCCGGGGCGATCGGGCCCGCGGTGTCGAGCACGCCCGACAGCGGCGCCGCGCTGGGTGTGCTGGTCGACCAGTTCGTCGCCGACACGTTCAACGAGCGGGCGTTGGCTGTTGTCTACTACGCCGAGTTCGGGCACGTACCCGCCGAGGAACGCGCGGTGTTGCGCAACGTCCAGCGGTTGAGCGTGCAGGAATGGGCGAGGCTGGTGCGTGAAGTGCGGCCGGAACTGTCCGCGGCCGAGGCCCGGTTTCTGGTGCACGCGGCGTTCGCGATGGTGATCGACCTCGGTCAGGGGTTCGGCGACGACCCGATCGCGGGCCGGGCCAGGGTCGGATTCCTGATGCGCGCGGTGCTGCTCGGCTGAGCTTTTCACCCGTTGCGTATGAGGCGCGACGGCGGCGGCGCGACATACTCTCGATGATCACCGCCGTCGAACGGAGCGTGCATGGATCCCCGCGCGGGTGCGCTGACCAGGCGATCGTTGCTCGGACTCGGCGCCGCGGTCGTCGCGGGGACGGTGCTGCCCGGGTGCTCGGGCGAGCCGACGCTCGGCCCCGCCCACACCACCCCCGCGCCCGACGTGCTCGGGCTGGCCGTCGACGCCTACATCTTCGGGTATCCGATGATCATGCTGGACATGATGCGGGCGGGCAGCGCGCCGACCAACACCATCGAACACTCGGTGCTGCCCGATCCGCAGGACCGCGGGGTGGCCAGGCTCAGCCACGACATGCTCTATTCGCAGGCGTGGCTCGATCTCAACGACGAGCCGATGGTGTTGCAGATTCCGGGGATGGAGCCCGATCGGTACTGGCTGTTCCAGCTGATCGACGGCTGGGCCAATACGGTGCACGACCTGACCAGCAAGCATCCGCGGACGACTGTGAACGCGGACGGTCCACCGTTCACCTACGTCATCACCGGGCCGAAATGGAACGGCGAGGTGCCCGCGCATCTCACCACCCTGCAGATGCCGTCGTCGCTGTGCACGATCGTGGGACGGATCCAGATCAACGGCACGCAGGACGCACCCCGGGTCAACGAGCTGCAGCAGAAGGTGAAGCTGATCCCGCTGAGCGCCTGGATCCGCGGCGAACTCGACCGCACCGTGAGCCGGGTCCACCCGATCGACCGCGGACCCGAACCCCCGGTCAAACGCATCGCCGCACTCGACGGTCGCACCTACCTCAACCGGCTGTGCCGGGTCATGGTCGCCGATCCGCCCGCCGCCGCCGACACACCGATGATGGACCGCATCGCCGCGATCGGGGTGCGCCCCGGCGGCACCGTCGACGATCAACCGGCCGACGTCCTGGACGAGGCGGTGCGCGAAGCCAGGCGTCGGATCACGGAGTGGAAAGACCCCACCGCCCGCCACGTCAACGGCTGGGAAATCCCGATCGACCTGGCCACCTTCGGCACCGACTACCTGCGCCGCGCCGCCGCCACCCTCTACACCCCCGGCCTCGCTCCCCTGCGCGACATCCTCTACGCCAACCAACAAGCCCCCGCCGCCGACGACCAGGGCAGACCTCTGCGCTACCGAATCCGCTTCGCCCCCGGCCAATGGCCCCCCGTCGACGCCTTCACCTCGATCACCGCCTACGACACCCAGGGTTTCCTGGTCCCCAACCCCGCCCAGATCTACTCGGTAGGCCACTTCCCCGCCGCCGTCCCCGCCCGCGACGGATCAGTGGAACTGGTTGTCCAACAACAAGACCCACGCCCCGAAACCCCCGAAGCCAACTGGCTCCCCATCCCCGCCACCGGCGACTTCATCCTCACCCTGCGGTTGTACGCACCGCGGCAGGACGCGCTCGAGGGGAAGTGGGGGCCACCGGCGATGAACAGGGTCGATTGATTCGTCTTGATTACCGGCGACTGGGCACGACAGGTCGTTTGACTGGAACCACGGTCAGGAGGTCGTCCAAGCCGAGGAAGTCGTCCGGGTTGGTGGTGAACAGCGGAAGTTCCTCGGCGATTGCCACCGAGGCGATCATCAGATCAGCGATCCGGCGGCGCGGTTTACGCCCGACGCTGACCACGGCGGCGCATACCCGACCGTAGATGCGCGCGGCGTCGGCGCCGAACGGAATGGGGTCGAACTCGTTCTCTGCCCGCTGCAGCACGTCCAACCGACGCGCACGCTCGGTATGCTCGTCGTACTCGTCCTGCTCGTCATTGCGACGAACCTCGTGCGGACCGGACGACAACTCCGCCAGGGTGATCGTGCTGATGGCCATCGCATCGGGCAAGTCCACCGCATCAATCCAGCGACGCAAGATCATGATGTCGGTATCCAGCAAACCGAACTCGTGGTCACCGGGCATACGGGTCACCCGCGTAGTGGTCGGACACCTGATCTTGGTCGGCACGGAAGGCATCGACGGAGATGGACGGGGCCGTACGTGACATCGCAACGAATTCCGCACGGGGAACGAACCGCCTACGACGGCGTAGCGGAATCAGTTCACCGATCCGATGGCCGTCGCGGGTGACGGTGAACGCCTGCCCTTGCTGGACGGCATCCATGATCTCCTTCGACCGATTGCGTAGATCGCGCTGAGTGATCTCGGGCTGCGGCTGCATTCTCCCAGTGTAAAGCAGGTGTGCCACTTGGTGCCACAACGTGCCACACGTCGAGTTCGCCCGATAGCGCGGTCAGGGTTTGTTGGACATGGCGGCTATGAGGGAGTTGGGGCGCATGTCGAGCCAGTGGGCTTCTACGTAGTGGAGGCAGGAGGTTCGGGGGGCGGCGCCGAAGGTTACTGTCCAGCCGCCGGGGACCGCGGCGAAGGTGGGCCAGAGGGAGTGTTCGCCTTCGGTGTTGATCAGGACGTAGAACTGGGCGTTGTCGTCGTCGAACGGGTTGGTCATGGGGTGGCCTTTCTGGTCGCGGCGGCTAGGTGGGTCAATGCTGATGCGGTGCCGGTGATTTCGGTGAGGGACAGCTCGGTGGTGCGGTAGAGGCGGTCGGGGTTCGCGGGGGCGAAGTGGGGGGTGAAGTCGGTGGTGGTGATGCCGTAGGCGGTGATCAGGTCGGCTAATCGGGTGGGGTCCGGTGGTTCGGACAGGATCACGGTGGCGCCCACGCGCAGGGGCAGCAGGTAGCCGTGCCAGGCGGTGGGGTCGCCGGAGTGGGATTGGTGCAGGTGGATGTCGCCGGTGGTGAGGTGGTGGCGGGCCTGCACGGCGGTGACGCGGTGCACGGCGGCGGCGTGGCTGATGGTGACGCTGTGGGTGGCGCCGGGAGGGAACAGCACGAAGGCCGGGTGGTGGGTCAGCGTTCGGCGTTCGGTGGGCGTGATCGGGTCGTCGGAGTAGGTCGACAGGGCGACCTTGTCGATCAGCACCGACGGAATGTCGTACACCGCAACGTGTTCGCGGTCCGCGACGGTCAACACCAGCGCGGGGTCGACGATCGGCGGCAGCAGGCTGGTCCCGGTGTCGGTCGGCACGACCGCGCCGCCTGCCTTGAGCACCGCGTAGATCGCGATCACCAACTCGACCGAGCACGGAATGTTCACCAGCACTGCGGATTCGGGTCCGATGCCCAGTGCTACGAGGTGTCTGGCGAGTTGGTTGGTGCGCCGGTCGAGGTCACCGTAGGTGATGATCGAGGTCGGGCCGTCGCTGCGCGCGTGGACGACGGCCGGGTCGAAAGGGGTTGCAGCAGCTTGGGCTTCGAACTCGTCGAGGACCAGTTCGCCGGGTAGTCCGCCGTGGGGGGCGAAGTAGGGACCGTCTTCGACGCGGCCGACGAATTCGATCTCGGGCGTCCAGGAGTCGCCGGGTGGGCGGCGGCGCACCAGGTCGCCGGTGGCGAACATGCGGTCGTCGACCGGGCCGTCGGGGTTGGCCAGGAAGGTGGCGGCGGTGGCCTGTCGGCCGACGTAGCCGCGTGCCAATTGCACTCCGGAGACGTAGAGTTCGCCGATTTCGCCGTCGGCGACGGGGCACAGGTGTTCGTCGAGGATGAGCAGTTCGACGTCGTCGGCGGCCGATCCGAACGGGACGGTGTCCAGGTCGGCGCCGGTCACCTCGTGGGCGACGAACTCGCCCGCGGTTTCGGGGCGGCCGTAGACGTGCCACAGGGTCGCGCCGCTCACCGCGCGCAGGGCGGCAGCGGTTTTGGCCAATTGCGAACCGCCGGAGCCGAGCACGATGCGCAGCGACTCGAGGCGCTGTTCGGCGTCGGGCAAAGCTGCGAGTTCGGCCAGCTCGGCGTGATCGAAACATGCTGCTGTGACGCTTGTTTCGGTGATCGCGTCCGCGAGTACTGCCGAGGGCGAGACCACCAGGGTGGCGCCGGTCTGGAGAGCGAGCAGCATCTCCCCCACTGCGGCCTGCCCGGTCAGTGGCGCGTGCCAGAGTACGGAGTCGCCTTCGCCGATGCCGCACAGTCGCTGACGCCAGGTCGAATTTGCTTGTGCTGCACGGTGTCCGACGATGACCGCCGACGAGTTGTCGGTATCGACCACCAGGTAGGCCGGGTTGTCCGCACCCGGCCCCGGTAGTTCTTCGGGGGGTAGGTCGCAGGTGGCGTCGGTGTACAGCACCGGGAAACCGGCGGGGTGCGGGGTGCCCGCGCGGGTGAGGATGAGCGCGGGCGCGGCCAGTTCCAGCGTGCGACGTTGCAGGTCAGAAGTTGTTTCCGGGTCGAGCAGGACGAACGCGCCACCGGCGACGAGGATCGCGTGCGCGGCGACCACGAGCTCCGCCGAACGCGGCAGTGCTACCGCGACGGTGGTCTCGGGGCCGACGCCGTGTTCGACCAGCGCCGCGGCCAACACGTCGACCCGTCGCGCCAATTCACCGTAGGTGAGCCCGATTTCACCATCGCGCACGGCCGGGGCGTCGGGTTCGCGGTCGGCGGTGGTGGCGAACGCGGCGAGCAGGGTCGCCGGGTCGCGGGGTCGGTCGCCTGCCAGGTCACGCAGCAGCGCGGCCAGGGTGGCGGCGGGGGTCACCGAATCTGTGTGCGACATCAGAGTTTTCCTTCCGAGTCGTCAGCCGACGCGGCCGCGAGTACCGCGGCGGTGTCGGTCACCAGTGTTTGCAGAGTGGAAGTGAGGCCGGTGGCGCCCAGTGCGGCGAGCACCCCGGGGACCAGACCTGCCAACGCGACGTTGACCAGTGCTTCAGGTTTCATTTTCGCGCCCATCGCCCTGCTCACCGCGGTGAGTTTGGCGTGCAGTGCGGCGTAGGTGATGGCGTGCTCGCCGTGGGTGAATGCCACGGTCGCCGGCGCGAGTGCTGCCGCGGAACCGACCAGCTTCGGCAGGTCCGCGATGGTGTAGGTGGTGGGGGTCTGTTCGGCGTCGGTGCGCATGTCGATGGCGCGCACCGCCACGGTGGGATCGGCGGCGACGGCGGTGAGGATCTTGCGGAACCGTTCGGCCAGTGCACTCACGGTCGATTCGTCGAAAAGGTCTGTGGCGTAGCCGAAGTGGATGTCCAGACCGTCGAGGGTGCCGTCTTCGGTGTACCGCTGCAGGGCCGTGAGGTGCAGGTCGAACTTGGCTTCGGTCAGGCCGGGGTCCAGGGTTTGTACGCGGAGACCCGGTAGGTCGATGCCGCCCGGTGGCATGTTCTGGAAGGTGAGCATCACCTGGAACAGGGGGGTGTAGGCGCCGGTGCGGGTGCGGCCGAGGGCGTCCACGACCTGTTCGAAGGGAACGTCGGCGTGTGACAGGGCGGCCAGGTCGCGACGTTTGGCCTGGGCGAGCAGGTCGGTGAACGGGGCGCGGGAGTCGACCTCGGTGCGCAGGGCGACGGTGTTGACGAACATGCCGACGAGGTCGTCGAGTTCGCGGGCACCGCGACCGGACACCGGGGCGCCGATGGTGATGTCGGCGCTGCCGGATTGCTTGGCCAGCAGGACCGCCAGGGCGCTGTGGACCAGGGTGAACAGGGTGGTGCCGTTGGTGCGGGCCACCTCGTCCAGGGTTCGGGTCAGCTTGCTGTCGATCTCGAATTCGACGGTGGCGCCGTGCATTTCACGACGGAGGGCGCGCGGGCGGTCAGTGGGCAGGGACAGCAGTTCGGGTGCGCCGGCGAGTTCGCGGGTCCAGTAGGTGAGCTGTTCGGAGATCACGCTGGAGGGGTCTGTTTCGGAGCCGAGCAGGTCGCGCTGCCAAGCACTGAAATCGCCGTACTGGATTTCCAGTGGGGCCCAATCGGGTTCGCGTCCTTGGCTGCGATCGACGTAGGCGCGCACCAGGTCTCGGGTGAGCGGGTCGACCGAGTAGCCGTCGGCGCTGATGTGGTGCACGACGACTACGAGGACGTGGTCATTGGTACCCAGGGTGTAGAGGGCGACGCGGACCGGGGGTGCGGCGGTGATGTCGAAAGGTTGGGCGACCAGGGCCGCGATGCGGGTTTCGACGTCGGCGGGTGCGACCGGGATGGGGGTCAGGTCCACGGCGGCGGACCAGGCGGGCATCACCTGTTGGATCGGGCCCGCTGCGGTGTCGGGGTAGCGGGTTCGGAGGGTGTCGTGGCGGGCCAGCAGGTCGGCGATGGCCGCCTGCAGGGCGGGCAGGTCCAGGTCGCCGGTGAGGCGGATGGCGGCGGGGATGTGGTACGCCGCGGACTGCGGGGACAGCTGGTGCAGCACCCACATGCGTTGCTGGGCGGGCGACAGGACGGCGGGGCCTTCGCCGGTGCGTCTGGCCAGCGGGGGGCGCGCGGTGGTGCGGTCGGCGGTGGCCAGGTGGGCGGCCAGCGCGGCGACGGTGGGGGCGTCGAAGACCGCGGCCACCGGGACCTGGGTGCCCAGTGCGGCGCCGAGGCGGGCGGCCAGGCGGGTGGCCATGAGGGAGTTGCCACCCAGGGCGAAGAAGTCGTCGTCCAGACCCGCGGTCGGGCAGCCGATGACCTCGGTGAAGGTGTGGGCGACGAGCTGTTCGATCTCGGTGACGGGGGCGCGGAAGGCGGCCTCGATGAACTCGGGTTCGGGCAGCTTGGAGCGGTCTACCTTGCCGTTGGCGTTGAGGGGCAGTGCGTCCATGACCACCAGGGCGGCGGGGACCATGTAGGCGGGCAGTTGCGCGGCGAGTTCGGTGCGCAGCCTGGCCGCTTGTTCGTCACCGGGGTTCGTGACTGCGGCGTAGGCGATCAGGCGGGTGCCCGCGCGGTCGTCGGTCTTGGCGACGGCGACGGCGGCGCGGACGTCGGTGCAGCGCAGCAGGGCTGTTTCGACCTCGCCGAGTTCGATGCGGAAGCCGCCGATCTTGACCTGGAAGTCGGCGCGTTCGAGGTATTCGAGGGTGCCGTCGGCTCGGCGGCGCACGATGTCGCCCGTGCGGTACATGCGCGAGCCGACGCCGCGGTGGGCACTCCCGATCGCGGAGGTCCGCTGAGTCGCGAAGGGGTTCGCGACGAAGCGGTCGGCGGTCAGGGACTGGTGGCCCTGGTATCCGCGGGCCAGCTGGTCGCCCGCGAGGTAGAGCTCGCCGGCGACACCGATCGGGACCGGGTGTAGGCGGGCGTCGAGGACGTAGAGGGCACTGTTCCAGGCGGGGGTGCCGATCGGGACCACGTGCTTCGGGTCTTCGGATACTTCGTATTCGGTGATCGAGACCGCGGCCTCGGTCGGGCCGTAGAGGTTGTGCAAGGCGGCGGCGGTGCCGCTGGTGCGGAACTGGGTGGCGGTGGCGGCGGGCAGTGCTTCGCCGATGGCCAGGACCGCGCGCAGCGACTCGGGTAGGCCGGTTTCCAGCAGCATGGCGACCAGTGACGGGACCGCGTGCAGGACGGTCACGCCGTGCTCGGTCATGGTGGCGCGCAACCGGTCCGGGTCCCGTTCGTCGCCGGGGCGGGTGACGATCAGGGCGCCGCCGGAGGTCAGCGGGGACCAGAATTCCCAGACCGACAGGTCGAAGGTGGCGGGGGTCTTCAGCAGGACGCGGTCGGTGGTGGTCATGGTGAAGCGGTCGTGCAGCCAGGCGAGCTGGTTGACGATCGCGGCGTGCGGGACCGTGACACCCTTGGGCCGGCCGGTGGAGCCGGAGGTGAAGATGATGTACGCGGGGTGCTCGGGGCGAAGCGGGGTGATCCGCTCGGCATCGGTGACCTGGTCGTTCGAAAGCTCTTGCAGTGCGCGGTGATCCAGTTCGAACACCGGGACGTCCACAGCGATCGGCAGGCCGTCGGCGGCGGTCGTGAGCACGCACAGTGGGGCGGCGGTGGCCACGATGTAGGCGATGCGGTCGACGGGGTGGTCGGGGTCGATCGGGACGTACGCGCCGCCGGCTCGCACTACCGCGTGCATGGCGATGACGAGGTCGATGCCGCGCCGCATGGCCAGTACGACCGTGCGCTCGGGGCCGACGCCCTCGGCGATCAGGAGTCGGGCGACCCGGTTGACCTGGGCGTCGAAGGTGGCGTAGTCCAGGGATTCGCCGGTGATCGCGTCTACCAGCGCGACCGCATCAGGAGTGCGGATCGCTTGGCGTGCACCGAGTTCCGCAAGAGTGGTCGACTCGACCGGATGGGTGGTGTTGTTCCAGGTCTCCAGCAGCAGGGTGCGGTCGGACCCGAGCAGGTCGAGGTCGCCGATGACGGTTTCGGGTGCGGCAGTGGCCGATTCGAGGACTCGACGCAGCTGGGTGGCGAAGCGTTCGACGGTGTCGGCGTCGAAGAGGTCGGTGGCGTAGCCCAGTGCCAGGTCGATGCCTGCCGGTGCCCCGTCGGGGGTGTAGTTGTCCAGGGCGAACAGGTGCAGGTCGAACTGTGCTACGCCGGAATCGAATTCGATGCTCGACACGGTCAGGCCGGGGAGTTCCAGCTCGCGGCGATCGTGGTTCTGGAAGGAGTAGCCGACCTGGAACAGCGGGTGTCGTGCGGTGGAGCGGGCGGGGTTGAGGACTTCTACCAGGCGTTCGAACGGGACGTCGGCGTGGGAGAACGCGGCGATGTCGGCGGTGCGGGCGGTGGTGAGCAGGTCGGTGAAGGTGGCGTCGGCCGCGACGGGGGTGCGCAGGACCAGCGTGTTGACGAACATGCCGATGACCTCGTCGAGTTCGGCTTCGCCGCGGCCCGCGTTCGGGGTGCCGACGGCGATGTCGGCGGTGCCGGACAGGCGGGCCAGCAGGGCCGCGAAGGCCGCGTGGACGACCATGAACAGGGTGGCGCCGTTGCGGCGGCCCAGTGCTGAGAGCGCGGCGTGTAGGTCGGCGTCGAGGGTGAAGGTCACCTTGTCGCCGCGGAAGGTCTGGCGGGCCGGGCGGGGGTGATCGGTGGGTAGGGACAGCTGGTCCGGGAGGCCGGCTAGCTGGTCCTTCCAGTATGTGACCTGTTGGGCAGCAACAGAATCCGCGTCTTCCTCGTTGCCGAGAAGGTCGCGCTGCCACAGCGCGTAGTCGGCGAACTGGACGGCGGGCGGGGCCCAGCCGGGGGCGGTGTCGTGCAGGCGGGCGGTGTAGGCGCGCATCAGGTCGGCGACGAACGGGGCGATGGAGGAGCCGTCGGCGGCGATGTGGTGCAGGACGGCGGCCAGGACGAAATCGGTGTCGGTCACCTGGAACAGGCGCATCCGCACCGGGATCTCGGTGGTGACGTCGAAGGTGGTTTCGGCCAGGGCCCGAATCGCTTCGGGCAGTGCGGTTTCGGTCACCGCGACAGGCCCGAGTACGGAGTCGGCAGCCGGACCGGGCGCTGCCACGGCACCGCTCGGGCGCGGAGCCAGTGCGGGCATCGCCTCGGCGGCGGTGATGATCGACTGCACGGGAGCGCCATCGACCTCCGGGTAGATCGTGCGCAGGGATTCGTGGCGGGCGACTACGTCGGCCAGTGCCGCGCGCAACGCGTCGACGTCGAGGGCGCCGGTCAGGCGCAGGGCGAACGGGATGTTGTAGGCCACCGAGGTGCGGTCGAAGCGGTTGAGGAACCACATGCGCTGCTGGGCCGGGGACAGCGGGAGCAGGGCGGGGCGCGCTCGGCCGACCAGGGCGGGGCGGTCGACGCGGGTTTCGGCGTCGATGGCGGCGGCCAGGTCGGTCACGCGGGATGCTTCGAACAGGGTGCGCACGCCGATGCGGCGGTCCAGTGCGGCGCCGATGCGGGCGGCGGCCTTGGCGGCCAGCAGGGAGCTGCCGCCGAGGGTGAAGAAGTCGTCGTCGGCGCCGATCGGCTGGTCGTCGGTGCGGCCCAGGACCTCGGTGTAGACCGCGGCGATGATCTGCTCGGTCACCGTGCCGGGCTTGCGGTAGGCGGTGGTTTCGAACACGGGGGCGGGCAGGGCCGCGCGGTCGAGTTTGCCGTTGACCGTGAGGGGGATGCGGTCCACGGGCACCACGGCGGCGGGGAGCATGTGTTCGGGCAGTGTGTGCGCGAGTTCCTGACGCAGCGCGGCGAGGTCGATGCGCGGCGAGTTCGGGCCCGCGACCAGGTAGGCGACGATGCGTGGTTCGTCGACGAGGTCGGTGCGGACCAGGACCGCGACCTGCTGCGGTGCGGCCGAGCTGTGCAGCAGGGCTGCTTCGATCTCGCCGAGTTCGATGCGGAAACCACGCAGGTTGACCTGCTGGTCGGCGCGGCCGAGGTATTCCAGGTCCACGGACGCCTGGTCAGCGGCCACGGTCCAGCGGGCGAGGTCGCCCGAGCGGTACGCGACGGATCCGGGCGGACCGTAGGGGTCGGCCACGAACCGGCTCGCGGTCAGGTCGGGGCGACCGAGGTAGCCGCGCGCCAATTGCGGTCCGGAGACATAGATTTCGCCGGGCACGCCGACCGGGACGGGACGCAGTCGCGAATCCAGCACGCGCACAGTCAGTCCCGCGATGGCACCGCCGATCACGCTGGCGGAACCGGTGTTCGCGGTGATCTCCCGGTACGACACGTGCACGGTGGTCTCGGTGATGCCGTACATGTTCACCAGGCGCGGCGCGTCCGGGTAGCGGGCGAACCAGCCGGCCAGGCGCTGGGGTTCCAGTGCCTCGCCGCCGAAGATCACCGTGCGCAGCGCGTAATCGGCCGGGGTGGTGGCCAGGTCGGCGGCGATGAGCTGGTAGAACGCGGACGGGGTCTGGTTGAGCACGGTTACGCGCTCGGTCAGCAGCAGCTCGCGGAACTGTTCGGGGGAACGGGAGGTGAAGTAGTCGACCAACACCACCGAACCGCCGTGCAGCAGCGCGCCCCACAGTTCCCAGACCGAGAAGTCGAAGGCGTAGGAGTGGAACATCGTCCATACGTCCGACGGACCGAACTCGAACTGGTGCGCGGTGTTGTCCAGCAGCGCAATGAGATTCGCGTGCGGGACCATCACGCCCTTGGGGCGGCCGGTCGAGCCGGACGTGTAGATGACGTACGCGGTGTGGGCGGGGGCCAGCGGGGTGCGCCGGTCGGCGTCGGTGAGGGGTTCGGGTGCGAAATCGGCCAGGTTCTGGGCGGCGGGGTCGATGACGGGACCGCCGAACCAGTCGTGGGCCAGGCCGGTGTCGTCGTTGGTGATGGCGCAGTGCGGGCGGGCGTCGTCGAGGACGTATTCGATGCGGTCCGCGGGGTAGTTCGGGTCGATCGGCAGGTAGCCGCCGCCCGCCTTGAGCACGGCCAGCAGTGCGACGGGCAGTTCGACCGAACGCGGAAGTGCTACGGCGACCAGGGATTCCGGGCCGACGCCCGCGCCGACGAGGCGGCGGGCGAGGCGGTTGGACCAGGCGTCGAGTTCGGCGTAGGTCAGGGTGCGCTCGCCTGCCTTCACGGCGACGGCGTCGGGGTTCAGGGCGGCGGCACGGTGGAACCGGTCGACCAGGGTGTCGGCCGCGGCCACCGAGGCGCCGGTGCAGGACCATTCGTGCAGGGTGCGCTGCTGTTCTTCGGCGGACAGCAGTTGGATGTCACCGACCACGACGGTCGGGTCGGCGACCACGGCGGCCAGTACCTGGGTGAAGCGGCGGGCCAGTACCGCCACGCCCGCTTCGTCGAACAGGTCGGTGGCGTAAGCGATTTCGATCGCGATGCCGTTCGCGCGGCCGTCGATGTCCTCGGCTTCGCCGATGGTGAACTGCAGGTCGAACTTCGCCACGGGGGCGTCGAAATCGACGGATTCCACGCGCAGGCCCGCGGCCTCGAGGGTGGGGACGGTGAAGTTCTGCAGGACCAGGGCCACCTGGAACAGCGGGTGGCGGTTGCGGGCGCGGGCCGGGTCGATGGCGTCCACGACCTGCTCGAACGGGATGTCGGCGTGCGACATGGCGTCGAGGTCACCGGCACGGACGGCGTCGAGGGTGGTCTCGAATTCGGCGCGCGGGTCGATTTGGGTGCGCAGGACCAGGGTGTTGACGAACATGCCGATCAGGCCGTCCAGGGCTGCTTCACCGCGGCCTGCGACGGGGGTGCCGATGGCGATGTCGCTGCCGCCCGACAGTCGGGCCAGCAGGACCGCGAGGGCAGCGTGCACGGTGCTGAACAGGGTGGCTTCGTGTTTGCGGGCAAGTTCGCGCAGTTCGCTGTGCAGGTCGGAGTCGATCTGGAAGCGGTGGACCGCGCCGCGGTAGGAGGACTGCGCGGGGCGGGGGTGCGCGGTGGGCAGTTCGAGCTGTTCGGGCAGGCCTGCGAGGCCGCGCCGCCAGAAGGACAGTTGCTCATGAGCCAGGGATGTGGGATCTGTTGCCTCGCCCAGGATTTCGTCTTGCCATAGGGCGTAGTCGGCGTACTGGATCGGCAGTGGCGTCCAGGTGGGGTCGTTGCCGCGGCGGCGGGCGGCGTAGGCGGCCATGAGGTCGGCGGCCAGTGGGCCCAGCGAGAAGCCGTCGGCGGCGATGTGGTGTACGACCAGCACGAGCACGTGGTCGCCGTCGATCGCGAACAGTGCTGCGCGCAGCGGGATTTCGGTGGTGAGGTCGAAACGGATTGCGGCGCAGGCCAACAGGCGTGCGGGCAGTTCTTCCTCGGCGATCTGTTCGGTCCGCAGTGTCAGATCGCCCGTGTCGGCGATGAGCTGCTGGGCGCCTTCGGGGCCGTCGGGGTAGCTGGTGCGCAGGGTTTCGTGCCTGGCGACCACGTCGGCCAGTGCGGCTTCCAGGGCGGCGATGTCGAGGTCGCCGGTCAGGCGCAGGGCGACGGGGATGTTGTCGACGGCGTCGCCGATGCCGTCCACGTCGGCGAGGTAGCGGTTGAGGAACCACATGCGACGCTGGGCCGCCGACAGCGGAATACGCTGGGGGCGTTCACGAGTGGTGAGTTCCAGGCGGCCGCCGGTGCCGCGCAGGGTGGTGCAGCGGGCGGCCAGTTCGTGCACGGTCGGGGCGTCGAACAGCAGGCGAACCGGGATGTGGGTGTCCAGGGCGGCGCCCAGGCGGGCGGCGACCTGGGTGGCGTTGAGGGAGTTGCCGCCCAGGGCGAAGAAGTCGTCGTCGAGGCCGACTTCGCGGTCGGCCGGGAAGCGCAGGACCGTGGCGAAAATCTGGGCCACCGTGCGTTGCACCTCGGTGACCGGGGCGCGGAAGGCCGCGACCTCGAACAGCGGGGCGGGCAGGGCCTTGCGGTCGAGCTTGCCGGAGGCGTTGAGCGGGAACTCGTCGAGGGCGACGAAGGCCGCGGGGACCATGTAGGTGGGCAGGGTCAGGGTGAGGGTGTTCTTCACCGCGGCCACGTCGACCTGTTGTGCGGCAACGAGATACGCGACGAGGGTGTCGTCGCGGACCATCACCGCGGCCTGGCTGACCTGCGACAGGCCGGCCAGGGCGGCTTCGATCTCGCCGAGTTCGATGCGCAGGCCGCGCAGTTTCACCTGGAAGTCGGTGCGGCCCAAGTACTCCAGCTCGCCGCTCGCAGTCCAGGTGACCAGGTCGCCGGTGCGGTACATGCGCTCGCCTGCGTGGCCCTCGGCTGCGCCGCCATCAGACCCGGCGAAGGGGTTGGCGACGAAACGGTCGGCGGTGAGGTCGGCGCGGCCCGCGTAACCACGGGCCAGCTGGGCGCCTGCCAGGTACAGCTCGCCGGGGACGCCGACGGGGACCGGGCGCAGGCGGGCGTCGAGGACGTAGACCTGCGTGTTGTGCACCGGGGCGCCGATCGGCACGGTGACGGTGTCGGCGTCGACGACCTCGTGGAAGGTGACGTCGACCGCGGCTTCGGTGGGGCCGTAGAGGTTGTGCACAGCTGTGCCGGTGAGCTGACGCAGCCGGTGCGCGGGCGCGGGCGGCAGGGCCTCACCCGAGGCGAAGACCAGGCGCAACGAGGCGCAGGTGCGGGTCGAGACGGTGTCGTCCAGGGCCGCGACGAACACCGACAGCATCGACGGGACGAAGTGAGCGACGGTGATCTGCTCGGTGTCGATGAGGCGCGTCAGGTAGGCGGGGTCGCGGTGGCCGTCGGGGGCGGCCAGGACCAGGCGGGCGCCGATCTGCAAGGGCCAGAAGAACTCCCAGACCGACACGTCGAAGGTGGCAGGGGTCTTCTGCAGGACGGTGTCGGACGGGGTGAGGCGGTAGGCGTCCTGCATCCACACCAGGCGGTTGACGATCGCGGCGTGCGACACGACCACGCCCTTGGGCTTGCCGGTGGAACCCGAGGTGAAGATCAGGTAGGCGGCGTTGCCGGGGGTGAGGGTGGCCAGGCGGTCGGCGTCGGTGATCGGCTCCGACGGGTAGTCGGTGGTGTCGAGCTGTTCCAGGTCCAGGATCGCGACGTGTTCGGCGGCGGACAGGTCGATGGCGTCGCTGCTGCGGGTCAGTACGCAGACCGGGTCTGCGGCGGCGATCACCTGGGCGATGCGCTCGGCCGGGTGCTCGGGGTCCAGCGGCACGTAGGCGCCACCGGCGGCGATCACCGCGTACATGGCCACGAGCAGGTCGGTCGAACGGCGCATTCCGAGCGCGACGGTGCGGTCGGGGCGCACGCCGATCGAGATCAGCAGGCGGGCAAGCTGATTCACCTCGGCGGCGAACTCGGCGTAGGTCAGCGATTCGCCCTCGAAGGTCACCGCGGTGGCGTCGGGGGTGCGTTGCGCCTGGGCGGTGAACAGCGAGTCCAGGGTCAGGTGCGCGGGCACCGGGTACGCGGTGGCGTTCCACGTGTGCAGCAGTTGGGTGCGCTCCGCGGGGTCGAGCAGGTCGATGTCGCCGATCACGACGCTGGGATCGGCGGTCACCGTGTCCAGCATCCGCAGGAAGCGGGTGCTGAAATCTGTGATGGTCTGCGCGTCGAACAGGTCGGTCGCGTACTCGAAGCGGGCGAGCAGGCCGTCGGTGGTCTCGCGCAGGGTCAGCTGCAGGTCGAATTTGGCTGTGCGGGTGTCGATCTCGATCTCCGACGCGGTCAGGCCTGCGAGTTCGAGTTCGGTCTGGGAGTTGTTCTGGAAGTCCAGCATCACCTGGAACAGCGGGTGGCGTGCGGTGGAGCGCTCGGGGTTGAGGACCTCGACGAGACGGTCGAAGGTGACGTCGGTGTTGGCCAGGGCGCGCAGGTCGGCGTCGCGGACGGTGCGCAGCAGTTGGGTGAAGGTGGCGTCGGGGGCGACCTCGGTGCGCAGCACGAGGGTGTTGACGAACATGCCGACCAGGTCGTCGAGGGCCTGGTCGCCACGGGCGGCGACGGGGGTACCGATCGAGATGTCTTGCTGGCCCGACAGTTTCGCGAGAGTGGCGGCAAACGCGGTGTGCAGCGTCATGAACAGCGAAGCGTTGGCGTCGGCCGCGATGCTGCGTAGTCGATCGGTGGTCGCGGCGGGAATCGTAAAGGCTTGGCGCGCACCACTACCCGAGGCGATCGCGGGGCGGGGGCGGTCGGTGGGCAGGGCCAGCAGGTCGGGCAGGTCGGCGAGCTCTGTTGTCCAGAAGTCGATCTGCTTCGCCATGGCCGAATCCGGGTCATCCTCGGCGCCCAGCGCGGCACGCTGCCACACCGCGAAGTCGGCGTACTGCACCGACAGCGGGGTCCACTGGGGATCGGTGCCGGCCAGGTGGGCGGCGTAGGCGACCATGACGTCGCGGGTCAGCGGGGCCACGGACCAGCCGTCGGCGGCGATGTGGTGCAGGACCAGGACCAGGACGTGTTCGTCGGCGGCGGTGTGCAGCAGGTGCAGGCGGACCGGGGGTTCGGTGTCGACGGCGAACGGGACCGCGGCCATCGCGCGGATGCGAGCGGCGAGGTCCGCCGGGGCGATCGCGTGCGGCTCGAGGGTGATGGTGAGCTGGTCGGCGGGCATGATCTGCTGGAACGGGATGCCGTCGACGGCGGGGTAGCGGGTGCGCAGGGCCTCGTGCCGGGCGAAGACCGCAGCCACGGCGGCGTTCATGGCGGTGTAGTCGATGGTGCCGGTCAGGCGGATGGCGGCGGCGATGTTGTCGGCCACCGATTCGGCGTCGAACTGGTTCAGGAACCACATGCGCTGCTGGGCGTACGACAACGGAATCTGTTGTGGGCGTTGGGCTGCCACCAGCGGGAGGCGGGGGGCGATCGCTTCGCCGGAGCCGAGTTGCGCGGCGAGGGCTTGCACGGTCGGCGCTTCGAACAGGGCCTTCAGCGAGACCGTGCGATCCAGGGCGGCACCCAGCCGCGACACCACCTGGGTGGCGACCAGGGAGTTGCCGCCGAGGGCGAAGAAGTCGTCGTCGGCACCGACCTGCTCGATGCCGAGCACCTCACCGAACACCTGGGCCACGACGGACTCGGCGCCTGCGGCGGGGGTGCGGAAGGAGCGGGCGGCGAAGACCGGCTCCGGGAGGGCTTTACGGTCGAGCTTGCCGTTGGGGGTGAGTGGGAGTGCGTCGAGGACGACGAAGGCGGAGGGGACCATGTGCGAGGCCAGGGTGTTGCGCAGGATTTTCGCGATGACGTCGACGTCGACCGCTGGCGCAGCTGCGGCGGCGTCCACGCGATCAGTGGACCCACGATCGGCTGCCACGCCATCGGCCGACACACTGTCGACTGCCACGCGGTCGGCCACACCGTCGGCGGAGACGGCGTCGCCGGACACAGCATCTGGGGCGGGCGAAGCGGGTGCCGGTGCGGCATCGGAGACGACGTAGGCGACGAGTTGGTCGCCTCGGTGGGCGTCGGTGCGGACCAGGACCACTGCCTGGCGGATCGACGGTTGGGCGAGCAGGGCGGTTTCGATTTCGCCGAGTTCGATGCGGAAGCCGCGCAGTTTGACCTGGTCGTCGTTGCGGCCGAGGTAGTCCAGGGTGCCTTCGGGGGTCCAGCGGACCAGGTCGCCGGTGCGGTACATGCGCACCGACGGGGCCCACGGGCAGGCGACGAAGCGGGCTGCGGTCAGGGCCGCGCGGTCGCGGTAGCCGCGGGCAACCTGGGCGCCCGCTACATACAGCTCACCTGCGACGCCGACCGGGACCGGCTGCAGGCGGGTGTCGAGAACCCATTCGGTGATGCCGCGCAGGGGCGTGCCGAGGGTCAGCGGGGAGTCCGCGGCCAGGGGGGCGCTGATGTTGGTGGCGACCGTGGTCTCGGAGGGGCCGTAGGCGTTGACGAAGGCGCGCGGGATCGGGCCGGTGGTCCAGCGGGCGATCAGGTCGGGCGGGCAGGCCTCGCCGCCGACCATCACCATACGCAGGTCGTCGAGTCGGGTCGGGTCCAGCACGGCCAGGGCGGACGGGGTCATCAGGGCGTGCGTGACGCGCTGTTCCGAAAGCAGTTGCGCCAGTTCGGCACCCACGTGGCGGCCGGGCACGGCGATCACCAGGGTCGCGGCGGAGTTGATCGCGAGCAGGAGCTCCATCACCGAGATGTCGAACGACGGCGACCCGACCTGCAGCACGCGGGCGTCGGCGGTGCCGAACATGCGGGCGGTTTCCTCGGCCGCGAAACCGGCGATGCCGGCCTGGGTGACCAGCACACCCTTGGGCAGACCGGTGGAGCCCGACGTGTAGATGACGTAGGCGAGGTGGTGGGTGCGCAGGGGGTGGACGCGATCGCGGTTGGCGACGGGATCGCTGGAACGCCAAGCACATTCGGCCATCAGCTTGAGGTCGTCCAGTGCCAGCCAGTCGATCTGGTCGGGTAGCTCGGTGTCCGACACCGTAAGGCCAAGTCGCGCACCGGAATCGGTGATCATGTGGGTGATGCGGTCGACGGGGTAGCTGGGGTCGACCGGCAGCCAGGCGGCGCCGGACTTCGCCACGGCCCACACCGCGAGCACGGACTCGATCGAGCGCGGGATGCCGATCGCGATCACGTCGTCGGGGCCGACGCCGCTGTCGATCAGGACCCTGGCCAGACGCGACGACGCACGGTCGAGTTCGCGGTAGGTCAGGGTGCGGTCGCCGTCGGTGACGGCCTCGTGGTTCGGGTCGGCGGCGACAGCGGCGGCCAGCAGGTCGGGCAGCAGACCGGTGGCGGTGACCGGTGCCCCGCGCATGGCGGTGAGGTGGGCGTTCTCGGTCGCCGACAGCAGTGGCAGGTCGCCGACCGCGGTGTCGGGGGTGGTGACGGCGGCGGCCAGCAGGCGCACGAAACGCTCACCGAGGGTGTGCATCTCGGCTTCGTCGAACAGGTCGGTGGCGTAGAGGGTGACCGCTTCGATGCCGGCGGGTTCGCCGGTGGCACTGCGCCGTTCGGCGAGGGTGAGCTGCAGGTCGAACTTGGTGATGTCGAGTTCGATCTCCGCGACGGTGACCGAGGAGCCGGCCAGTTCGAAGGTGGTGTCCAGCAGTGTCTGGAAGTTCAGCGCCACCTGGAACAGCGGGTGCCGCGACTGTGAGCGGGCCGGGTTGACGACGTCGACCAGGCGGTCGAAGGGGACGGTGGCGTGGGCGAAAGCGGCCAGGTCGGTTTCGCGGGTGTGCTCGAGGGCGGCGGTGAAGCTCGCGGCCGGGTCGACCTCGGTGCGCAGGACCAGGGTGTTGACGAACATGCCGATCAGGTCGTCGATGGCACGGTCGCCGCGACCCGCGACGCCGGTGCCGATGGCGATATCGGTGGTGCCGGACAGGCGCGCCAGCAGCACGGCCAGCGCGGTGTGCACAACCATGAACAGGGAGGCGCCCGCCTGCTGGGCGAGGTCGGCGAGTTGGCGGTGCAGGTCGGCGTCGATGGTGAAGGTGGTGCGGGCGCCGGACATGGTGGGTTCGATCGGGCGCTGGCGTGCTGAGGGGAGTTCGAGCTGGTCGGGCAGGTTCGCGAGAGTCTTTGCCCAGAAGGCGATTTCGCGTGAGGCCAGGGACTGGGGGTCGGTTTCGGTGCCGAGCAGTTCGCGCTGCCATAGGGCGTAGTCGGCGTAGTGCACGCTCAGCGGGGCCCAGTCGGGTTCGCTGTTATCGGTGGCTGCGCGGTAGGCGGTGAGTACATCGCGAACCAGGACCTGTAGCGAAACACCGTCTGCCGCAATGTGATGCAGGACGACTGCGAGCACGTATTCCCCCGCCGCGTCACGACTATCGACGGACTCGCTGACACCAGGTCGCGAGTTATCCCCAGCCGTGTCGGCGTCTACGACGAAGATCTGTGCACGGAACGGCGCTTCCCGCTCGAGGTCGAAACCGGCGTGGGCGAAACGGGTCAGTTCGGTGTCGAGGGCGGCGGCGCGGACGTGTGTCGGGTCGCCGATGCGGACCGAGCCGGGGGCGCCGATGACCTGTTGGGCGACCTCGCCGCCGGGGACATCGACCGCGGGGAACACGGTGCGCAACGCCTCGTGGCGGTCGACCACCGCGGTCAGGGCGGCGGTCAGAGCGGGCAGGTCGGCGGTGCCGCGTAGGCGGATGACGAACGGCATGTTGTAGCCGGGCGCGGACGGATCGAAACGGTTCAGGAACCAGATGCGTTGCTGCGCAGGCGAAAGCGGGATCAGGTCCGGGCGCGGGCGGGCGGCCAGGACCGGTAGTCGGTCGGTGGTGCCGTCGCGTTCGGTGATGGCGGCGGCCAGGCGGGCGACGGTGGTCGCGCCGAACAGGTCGCGCACACCCAGTCGGCAACCGAGGTCGGCGCCGAGGCGGGCTGCTACCTGGGTGGCGACCAGGCTGTTGCCGCCCAGTGCGAAGAAGTCGTCGTCGCGGCCCACGCGCTCGAGGCCGAGCACCTCGCCGAACACCGCGGCCACCGTCTGTTCCACCGGGCCGACGGGCTCAGCGTAGGTGACCACGGTGCGGGTGGGGGCGGGCAGCGCCTTGCGGTCGAGCTTGCCCGACGCGTTCACCGGCAGCGCGTCCAGCAGCACGAACGCGGCGGGCACCATGTAGGCGGGCAGCGCGCGCAGGGCGGTCTCGCGCAGGTCGTCGATCGCGACCGCGCCCGGCTCGGCTTCCACCACATAGGCGACCAGCTGCTCGCCGACACCGGCGTCGTCGCGAACCAGCACCACCACGCGAGCCACGGAGTCCACGCCCTCGAGCACGGCCTCGATCTCGCCGAGCTCGATCCGCAGACCGCGCAGCTTCACCTGAAAGTCGGTGCGGCCCAGGTATTCCAGTTCACCGTTGGTGGTCCAGCGGACCAGGTCGCCGGTGCGGTACATCCGCTCGCCGGGCACTGGGGTGACACCGGGTGCGCGACCGGCTGACACCCGCGCGACACCGTCGATGTCGGAAGCGGGCGCGGCGACGAAACGTCCGGCGGTGAGTTCCGCGCGACCCACGTAGCCCCGAGCGAGCTGTACCCCCGACAGATACAGCTCACCCGGAGCCCCGACCGGAACCGGCCGCAGCCGTGAGTCGAGAACATGGAGCCGGGTGTTGAACACCGGCGCGCCGATCGGCACCATAACCCGATCCGCGTCGTTCACCTCATGGAAGGTGACATCGACAGCGGCCTCGGTCGGACCGTACAGGTTGTGCAGCCGGGCACCGGTCAGCAGCCGTAGCCGCTGCGCCAGCGCGGCGGGTAGTGCCTCACCCGAGGCGAAGACCAGGCGCAGCGAGGTGCGCTCGGCGATTTCCTGTTGGGCGAGAAAGACTTCCAGCATCGACGGCACGAAATGTGCGACGGTGACGCCGTATTCGGCGATCACCGCACGCAGATACGCGGGGTCGCGGTGCCCGTCGGGCTCGGCCAGCAGCAGTGTGGCGCCGATCTGCAAGGGCCAGAAGAACTCCCACACCGACACGTCGAAGGTCATGGGGGTCTTCTGCAGCACCACGTCGACACCGTGCAGGCGGTAGGAGTGCTGCATCCACACCAGCCGGTTCACGATCGCGGCGTGTTCGACCGCCACGCCCTTGGGCGCGCCGGTGGAACCAGAGGTGAAGATCACGTACGCGGGGTGGGCGGGACGCAGCGGCGCGGTGCGGTCGGAGTCGGTGAGCGGGCTGTCGTCGAAATCGCGCAGGTCGAGGTTATCCACAGCCAGCACCGGCAGGTCGTCGACGGGCGCGCCGTCGCGGGTGGTCGTGAGTACGACAGCCGGGGCGGCGGTGCTCAGGATGTGCGCGATGCGGTCGGCCGGGTGATCGGGATCGATCGGCACGTAGGCGGCGCCCGCGGTGAGCACCGCGTACATGGCCACGACGAGCTCCGGCGAGCGCCGAATGCTCAGTGCCACCAGGGATTCCGGGCCGATACCGTCCGCGCGCAAGCGCCGGGCCAGCTGGTTGACGCGTCGAGACAGCTCGCGATAAGTCAGCGTCGTCTGGTCGGCAGACAGCGCCCGGCCGTCGGCAGAAAGCGCCTGGTCATCGACAGAAAGTGCCCGGTCGCGCGAGCGTGCTCCGTCATCGCCGGCCGCGTCGATTCGCGACACCGTCGCCATACGCACGGCGACATCGTCGGGAGTGCGCGCGACCTGCGCTTCGAACATCGCGGGCAACGTCGCCACCGACACCGAACGCTCGGCCAGCGCCGTCTCCACATCGAACCGAGTCGAGTTCCAGATCTGGGTACTGACCTGCAGTTCCAGCTCGGTAGCCACCTCGACCGAGCCCAGCGCGGTATCCAGGTCGACCACGGCAAGCCGCTCGAGGAAACTCAGGAAACGGGCATGGTGTCGAGCCAGCGTATCGGCGTCGTACAGGTTGGGATTGGCCTCGAAATCCACATGCACGCGATCGCGATCGCCGTAGTAGACATTGAGGCTCAGGTCCTCGATCGGACCGGTCGACAGCACCCGGTACCGGCCGGTGGTCGTACCGAGGGTCAGGTCGGTGCGGAACAGCATGAAGTTGGCCAGCGGCCCGAACAGTGCGCGGCGCGCGGGGCGGCCGTCGTCCTCGGAGTCGCGGCGGATGTCCTCGGCACGGTAGCGCTGATGACGCAGCGCCCCCGCCACCTCCACCCGCGCCGCCCGCAGCAGCTCACCCCAGGTCGCGTCCGAACCGGCCGCGCCGGTGGGCAGGCGCAGCGGCACGATATTGGACAGCATGCCTGCCGACCGGCGCATGACCGCGGTGGTCCTGGCCGTGACAGGCAGGCTCAGCACGGCATCGGGGCGGTCGGTGAGACGGCCCAGGTAGGCGGCGAAGGCAGCCAGCAGCACCGCGGAGATCGCCGAATCATCGCTGGCTGCAATGGTTTCCAGTCGATCCACCAGCTGCTCGGACAGTCGCCCGCCGGTCACCAGGTTGATCGCCGAACGCGGCGCGGTGCGACCGTCGAGCGCGGTCGGGCTGTCCAGACCGGCCACACGCTGGGCCCAGTGCTCGCGATCGCCCACGAAACGGGTGCTGTCACGGAACCGGTGCTCCCCCTCGACCAGCTCGGACAGCGCGCCCGGCACCACGTCGGCCGCCGACGTGCCCAGCACCCGTGCGGTGTAGAGGTGCGCCACGCGCTGGGAAATGGTGAACGCGCCGTAGCCGTCGAGCGCGATGTGGTGGCCGCGCAGGTACCAGAACCAGCGGGCGGGCCCCACGCGCAGCACCGCGCCCGCCACCAGGCGGTCGGTGAGCATGTCGATGGGGGCGCCGAACTCCGCGCGCATCCAGTCCTGTGCGGCGGCGACCGGGTCGTCGTGGTGCCGCAGGTCGATCAGCGGCAGCTCGTCTTCGATCGGGATCGTGTGGTCGATGTACTGGTGCGGCACGCCGTCGGATTCGCCGATGCGCACCATCGGCGACGCGTAGGCGCGGGCGGCCACAGCGCTGACCTGTTGCAGCGCAACGACATCCAGCTCGCCGACGATGTCGACGTACTGGGCGATGGTGATCGGGACGTCGGGGTCGAGCAGCTGCGCGTACCACACACCCAACTGGGCGGGGGTCAACGGAAACGGCGCCCCCGCGGCCTGGATTTCCTGTGGTCGCGCGCTGAACCCACCCAACTCCGTACCGTGCACCGAAGCCTCCTCGTATCGCGAAAGAACAGCAGCTCGAATGTTTTCGGGCAGCACGAATACACCTGGCGCACCGAAAGATTCGATATGAACGCGGTGGGCGTGACGCCACACTCGCGCGAGATCCCCGACAGATCATGTGGATGAGATTCGGCGACCGATGGCCGCCGAGGCGAACAGACGTTGCGTCTGTCGCGGGGTGCCTAGCTGTTGATCGTTCCTCCAACGCCGTGTCACTTACATCACATGGATCCCTGTCCATGTGATGCAGACAGTAGGCGCTCAGTTAATAAAAAGAAACTTTTTCCGGTAAAAAAATCAGACGAACGTCCAGTCTGTACCGGCCAGTAGGCATGACCTGGGCTCGCGTGTGGTGCACAGCACATCCGCAAACAAGATGTGAGCCATCACACCTTCAGACCGCGACACTATGAGCTGAAACGTTGCATCTGCGTTGCATCGGCACCCATGCGCCGGTCGAGCACCCGGATCTTGGCCTCTATCTGCGCATACAGCGGCGAATCACGGTCGACGGTGGACCGGTAGGCAGCCCACGCGGCGGCGTCGTCGCGCCCTTCCGGACACGACGTCCAGCGGCGCAGCACGCCCGCCTCGGGGTTCGCGAGCACCGCGGTGCGCAAGCGGACCCGAAGCTCGTCACGGATGTCGCAGATGCCGGGAGCCGACGACCGCGGCAGCACCGGCCCCGCGTACAAGTTCAATGCCGATTGGATATCACCGGAGTCGAGAGCGGCACGAAGCTCCTCCACATCGGTTGCGACATGCACGCGCAGACGGTAAGGGCGCGAACCCACGACCGCGGCGCCGATCACCGACCGCAGCCGCGACATCGCCGCACGGATCGTGCCGTTGTCCAGATCGGTGTCGTCCAGCAGCAGCGCCAGATGATCAGCGCCCAGACCTTCGGGATGTTCGGTGAGCAGCAGCAGGATCTCGGCATGACGCTGCGACAGCGACACCCGCTCCCCCGCCACGCTTAACTGCGGCTGGCCCAGACCCAGGACATCAAGGCCCAGCCGAGCCTGTTCGGTGTCGTCGCGATCGGGTGCGGCCGGGGCGGCGATGCCCTGACTGGCACGCATCGCCCGCAGCACCAGGTCCATTTCGGCGGCGGTGGCGGCGGCCTTGACCAGCGCCAGGATCTCCGGCTTGGCCACCCGCATCCCGCCGGCAATCATCAAAACGCCGATCAGGCGGCCGTCGGGCTCGTGCACGGGAGCCGCGGCGCCGGTGATCTGGTGCATGCGATGCAGGAAATGTTCGGGTCCGTGGATCCAGGTGGCACGTCCGGTGCGCACGACGAGACCCACCGCGTTGGTGCCGATCCGGCGTTCGCTGAGATCGTCGCCCTCGCGCACGCCGATCTCGGCGGCGGCGGCAACCTGCTCGGGATGGCCGTGCACCGACAGCACGCGACCGAACTGGTCGGCCACGGTCACGATCAATCCGGCCTGCGACGCGTCCTGGACCAGCAGTTTGTCGATCAGCGGCATGAGCGCGGCGAGGGGATGGGCATCGCGATAACGCTCGAGGTCGGCGCCGCGCAACCCGCGACCGTCGATGACGTCGGTCGGATCGACCCCGCCGCGCACACTGCGCAACCAGGATTCGAGCACGAGCGGACGTAGTAGACCGGCCAGCTGGGTCAGCTGTTCACCACCGGCACTGAGATATCCATGGGCCTGTGCGGCATAGGCTTCCAGAGCTCCGAGCTGTGCGCCCGACTCCGATGCCTGCCGTGGGGGGCTCCCACCTGCAAGATTGCTGACCATTTGCCTTTCTTTCCCGCTACAAACTGTACCGGGCAGTTATCGGCGCAACCGCCAGAAATGGGGGTTTGTCCCGCAGGTCACATCGTGGTATCGGATGTCACTTCGTCACACGACCATATGGTCCGCTATGGCGGTTGCGAGCATGACCGTAGTGGCCTGTGGGCCCCGGCGTAGCGGGACGGGGACGATCGACAGGTCGGCGACGGTCAGGGCTTCGATGCCGTGGACTCGGCCGAGTTCGTCGACTACCGCGCGCTCGTCGTCGGCTGCGCCCATGCGGCAGGTGCCGGAAAGATGTTGCGAGGTACCGAGGTTGGTGTGCAGCCATGCATCATCGATGGGGTCGATCCGTCTGCCGAGCAGATCCGCGGTCAGGGCTGCTCCCTCGCGCAGGCGGGCTCGGTCTCGGTCGCTGTGGAGATAGCGGTGGTCGATGCGGGCGGGGACTCGCGGGTCGGCCGAGGCCAGGGTCAGCTCGCCGGACGACTCGGGGTGCATCAGTGCGACCCCGATTCTGCGAAGACCCGGCGTGAACATCCGGGTGTACGGGCGCAGTTCCAGGTCGTCGATTTCCAGGACGTACTCGAGCGGAACGGCCGGCTCGGCGGGCTGGTCGTCGGGGAATTCGACGCCGATCTCGGGGTGATCGGTGCACCATGCGCCCACCGGAGCGGGCTGGACGACCTCGATACCGAGCGAGCGAAGCTGCGCCTCGGGGCCGATCCCGGATCGGATCAGCAGCGCGGCCGACTCGATCGCGCCCGCGCACACGACTATCTGATCAGCGTAGGTTCGCCCGCCCGCCCACTCCACACCGATCACCCGGTTGCCGCGCAGGAGTAGTCGGGTCACCGTGGTGTCGCCGGTGATCGTGAGGTTGGGGCGGTGCATCGCCGGATAGAGATGAGTGACAGCGGGGCCTGATCGCAGACCGTTCGACACCGTCAGCGGGACTCGGCCGAAACCATCCGAGCCGGTCGGCGCGTTGAGGTCCGGGATTTCAGGGAATCCCGCTGCTGTGCACTGTTGCGCGAACTCGGCGCTGAACGTGGTGAAATCCCTGGTACGCGAGATCGGGATCGGGCCGCCTGCTCCGTGGCCGGGTGCCCAGCCGAAATCCCGGTCATCTTCCAGGTCGCAGAAGACGGGCAGCACCGCTTCGAAGGACCAGCGCGGGCCCGCCACCGAGCTCCATGCGGCGAAGTCGGCGGCGGGTGGGCGGATGAAGTAGCTGCCGTTGATCGCACCGGAGCCGCCGATCAGCTTGCCGCGCACCAGGTTTCCCGGGTATCGCCACACCAGTCGGGACTCGGGGCCGACCGGGAGACTCGTCGGGTCGAGCAGTTCGTACGGCAGTTGCCCCATCGTCGGAAAGGCGGGCCCGGCCTCGAACACGTGAACCGAACGTGCCGGGTCCGTGCTGAGCCGGGCGGCGAGCACACAACCCGCCGACCCCGCTCCGACGATGAGAGTGCTTGTCACACAGTCTGATTCAGCGGGGCGAGATGCTCGGCTTGAGCGCTTCGAAACTGCGGGCGCGCAGGGCTCCCAGCCACAGGCCCGTGCCGTAGGCCACGTCGTCGAGACGTTTATAGGCCACATAGCGCAGCGGATCGAGGCCGCCGGAATCGCGATGGGTGAACCAGTCGGCCAGTCCGTCGGCCAGTGCCATGGTGACGGCGATCTTGCGGATGCGGCTCGACGCGATGACGGCCAGCAGCGTCACCGGCCAGTAGTCGCGACACATCGCCGAAGCCAGCCGCCACATGCCGGCGAAGTAGCCGCGGGCCAGGTAGACCGCGGCGATCCTGGTCGGGTTGTCGAGTTCGGTGAACACGCGGCGCAGGCGCACCAGGGCCGTGGCGAGAGTGACGAGTCCGCCGAGCAGGCCCCACTTCGACAGGGTCGCGAACAGCAGACTGGCCAGCACGGTCCACGTCGGTACCGACAGCGGGGAGACCAGACCCGAGTGGCGTTTGCCCAGCGGTGCGGCGCCGGTGCCGTAGAACAGTTTTCGGCCGAACCAGGCACGGAAGGCCACCCGGTGATCGTGGGCGACGTGCGCGGCGGGCTCGTAGCGCAGCCGCCAGCCCGCGCGTTCCAGCCGCCAACACAGGTCGACATCCTCGGCCACCTGCATCGACTCGTCGAATCCGCCTTCGGCCAACAACGCCGCGCGCCGGGCCAACAGCGCCGCGCTGGGCACATACGACACGATCCCGCGCGCGTGCACTGCCGACTCGCGACGACCCAAGTCCAGCGACGAGCGAGTGTGCTCGTAGCGGGCCAGCGCGTTGGATTCCTTGTCCAGCGCCACGATCCGCGGCGCGACCAACGCGACCTGCGGATCACTGAAATGTCCGAGCATGACCTCGAGCCACCCGCTGCGCGGCACCACATCCGAATCCAGGAACGCCACGAACCCCGTTGTCGCCGCCTTCGATCCGGCGTTGCGCGCAGCCGCGGGGCCCAGCGGAGATTCGTGACGGATCACCGTCACCTGTCCACGACCCTGCCGCGGCGGGATGCGCACCGGCTCGTCGGAACCGTCGTCGACCACGATCACATTGTGTCCGCGCAGAACCGCGAGCAGACGCATGAGCCCGTCGGCATTGTTGTACAGCGGGATGACCACGGTGACATCGTCGAGCGAGGGTTCCAGGCGCGGACGCGGGTTGGCCACACCGGAATCGAGCAGGCGGCGGGCCACGATCGCGGACTTGCTGTCGGTCACCTCCAGGTATCCGTCGCCGATCAAGTCGGCGGCCTCCGGGGCCAAGCGCAACATCCGGGCGGGCGACCCACCGATCAGGATTCGACCCCCGGAAAACGCTCGCACCCGTGGATCGATCCGTACCCCGAAGCCGTCGGGCAGACGATCATGGCGCATTCCTCGCATGCTATTCGCACTCGAGCTCCCAGACATCATCACCCCAGAAAAAAGGAGGAAAGTCTGCGGAAAATGCCGCCGTGACCGGTTGCCGGACGCGTCAACAAGATCGGCAGCGCATTTCCGGCAACCGGTTCGGAACTAGCCCAGCGGACTCTCGTTGCACGCCTTGGCCGGTGGACGTTTCACCGTCAACGGCAACGACACTCGCGTCTTCGCGCGGACCGGACGCGAATGGTCAACCGCGGGGCGCGGAATGGTGCGTCCCGGTGCCGTAAGAGCCGCTTCGCCGTAGCCCTGCACGCATTCGGGATCGGGTCCGTTGGCGGGCAGGCCGGTGAAGAACTTCGCAGCCATGCAGCCACCGCGGCAGGAGTCGTAGTGCGAGCATTTCGTGCACGCGCCACCGTCGACCGGTTCGCGCAGTTCCGCGAACAGCGGTGAATGGGTCCAGACCTCGTCGAAACCGCCGTCGGCCACGATGTTTCCGGCCTTGAAACGGTCGTGGATGGCGAACGGGCAGGCGTAGACGTCGCCGACCGGGTCGACCAGGCAGACCACCCGGCCCGCGCCACACATGTTCAGGCCGGGAAGCGCCGAGCCGAAAGCCGACAGGTGGAAGAACGAGTCGCCGGTGAGCACGCCTTCGCCGTTGGCCACGAGCCAGTCGTAGAGCTCGCGTTGCTGTTCGGGCAGGGGGTGCAGTTCGTCCCAGACGTCCGCGCCGCGGCCGGACGGACGCAGCCGGGTCAGGCGCAGGGTGGCGCCGTATTTGTCGGCGATGGCCTTGAATTCGTCGAGCTGGGAGATGTTGTGGCGGGTGGCCACCACCGACAGTTTCGCGTCCTTGAAACCGGCGTTGTACAGGTTCGACAGTGCCTTGATCGCGGTGTCGTACGAGCCGGGGCCGCGCACGGCATCGTTGACCGCGGCGTCGGCACCGTCGAGGGAGATCTGCACGTCGACGTAATCGCTGGCGGACAGGCGCGCCGCGACCTCTTCATTGATGCGAACGCCGTTGGTGGAGAACTTGACCCCCACATTGTGCGCGGTGGCGTAATCGACCAGTTCCCAGAAATCCGGGCGCACTGTCGGTTCGCCGCCGCCGATATTGACGTAGAAGATCTGCATGCGCTCGAACTCGTCGATCAGCGCCTTGCACTGTTCGGTGCTCAGCTCGTCGGGATCGCGGCGGCCCGACGACGACAGGCAGTGCACGCACGACAGGTTGCACGCGTAGGTCAGTTCCCAGGTCAGGCAGATCGGGGCGGCCAGACCGGATTCGAAGCGGTCGATCAGCTTGCCGCCCTGCGGTTCACCGGTGGCGACCAGGGCAAGCGGTGCCTCGGTGACCGGGCCGGGCGCGGGCACGATCATGTCGGTGTCGGCCAGCTGCGCGAGCGCCTTGATGTGCATATCCGAGGCGTCGATGCCCTTGGCGTGCAAGGCGGAACGCACGGAGGGGTGCGCGGGCAGCGAGCGGACCACGTCGACCAGGTCGCGGCTTTTCAGAAAAGACAGCTTGCGGGTGCCGAAGTGGTACAGCAGCGCGCCGAAGGACTCCGGGCGCAGCGAGACCCTCGGGTGCAGCGTCCAGCGGGTGTCCAGATCGAGCATGGTCAGTACACGCCGCACATGCCGTCGATGCTGACCTCTTCGATCAGCGTCTCGGTGACCAGGTCCTCGTCGGATTCGACGGTGGCGGGCGTGGTGTTCTCGGGCATGACTACCTCCAGGTGTGTTGCCGGTCACCTCGGACCTTAACGTCAGTGACTGCCATAAAGGGCGGGATCGGAAAATCTTTCTCTGCGCACACCCAGCCCACACCGGGTGCGAACCCCTCTAGACTTCCCCCGATGGGCAAGGGGCTGATCAGCCCAGTGGCACTACAGGTGAGGCACAGGCTTGCGTAACCATGGTGGGGCGGGCGCTAGTTCGACACTGTCCGAGGCTGAGATCGTCGACGCGGCACTCAAAGTGGTGCGCGAGGACGGTGTCGAGAAGCTGTCGATGCGGCGGCTCTCGCGCGAGCTCGGGGTTTCGCCGATGGCGCCCTATTACTACGTCGCCGACAAACGAGAGCTGCTGGATCTGGTCGCCAGCGCCGCGCTGGTGGGAGTGCGCAAGCCGCCGCGCGAGTCCGGCCCGTGGCAGCACCGCCTGCGCGATCTGATCGATCAGATAGACGATAAACTGCGCACGCATCCCGGCCTGGGCGACATCTTGCTCGAGCAGATGCTCGGCAAGCAGCTCGACCTGATCGAGGCCGTGATGGAGATCCTGTTCGACGCGGGCTTCTCCGACCGAAACGTGCTGGCCGCCTACGCGACCATCCACACCTACCTGTTCGGCCGCAGCAGAGTGAATCCGCGCGACCGTTCCGCGCCCGCGGACGTGCTGCTGCCCGAGGCGGTGGCCCGAGCCACGAAGTACATGTCCGACCTGCGCGGCAAGTACTCCTACGACTTCGGCATGGAGGTGCTGGTCGCCGGACTCGAGGCGCAGCTTGCCCTGCAGGCGCGTCCCGGCCTAACATAAAACTGAAACACGTTCTAGTTTTGCGAAAGAGGACGACATGACCACAGTCGAGGTTCCGCACGGCTCACGATCGGTGGTGCTGCGGGTCGCCGCGGTGATCGCCGAAACCGCGGACACCCACTCCGTGGTCTTCGAGGTGCCCGCCGACCTGCGCGAGCGCTTCACCTACTCCCCCGGCCAGTTCCTGACCCTGCGGATTCCCAGCGACCAGACCGGGTCGGTGGCGCGGTGCTATTCGCTGGCCAGCTCGCCGTTCACCGACGACCTGCCGAAGGTGACCGTGAAGCGCACCGAGGGCGGGTACGGGTCGAACTGGTTGTGCGACAACATTTCCGCCGGTGACCAGCTCGAGGTGCTGCCGCCTTCTGGCGTGTTCACACCCAAGGATCTGGACGCCGATCTGCTGCTGTTCGGAGCGGGCAGCGGGATCACGCCGGTCATGTCGATTCTGAAATCGGCGCTGTCACAGGGTGGCGGCAAGGTGGTGCTGATCTACGCCAACCGTGACGCCGGGTCGGTGATCTTCGCCGATGAACTGCGCGAACTCGTGGGCAAGTATCCGCAGCGGTTGACCGTGGTGCACTGGCTCGAACCGCTGCTCGGGCTGCCCACCGCCGACATGCTGGCCGGACTGGTCGCGCCCTACACCTCCTACGAGGCGTTCATGTGCGGGCCGAAACCGTTCATGGATCTGGTGCACGACGCGTTGGCCTCGCTGGACGTGCCGCGCACCCGCACCCACGCCGAGGTGTTCAACTCGCTGGCCGGTGACCCGTTCGAAGACCACGCGCCCATCGAGGTGTCCGAAGCAGAGGCCGCCGACGCCGCGGTGGTGCAGGTCGAACTCGACGGCCAGGTGCACGAAATGTCATGGCCGCGCAAGCAGACGCTGGTCGACATCATGCTCGACAAGGGCCTCGACGTGCCCTACTCCTGCCAGGAGGGTGAGTGCGGGTCGTGCGCCTGCACCGTCCTGGAAGGCAAAGTGGAGATGGCCAATTCGGAAATCCTGGATCCCGAGGACATCGAGAACGGGTACATCCTGGGCTGCCAGGCGCGGCCGGTGACCGATCGGTTGAAGATCCAGTTCTAACGCATGGATCGGTAGGCGGCGCGCTGATCCGGGTCGAGGTTCTCGGTGGCGTAACTCAACGCGGTGCGGCCCAATGCGGGGGCGTTGCTGTTGAGGAAATCCGTCAGCGCGGCCGGGTCGACGCGTTTGCCTACTTCACGCAACATCCAGCCCAGTGCCTTCTGGATCAGGTCGCGGTGGTCCTCTTTGAGGATCGTGGCCAGTTCCAAGGTGGTACTCGGGTCGCCCGCCTTGATGAAGGCGAAGGTGGACAGCAGCGCCACCCGGCGTTCCCACAGTGAATCCTGTTGCGCCAGTTCGACAAGCAGGGCACGGTCCTTGTCCAGCAGCCAGGCGCCGAGGACGTGTTCGGCGGAGGAATCGACCAGGTCCCAGTTGTTGACTCGGCCTCTCTTCACCGCCGCCAGATACAGATCCACCGCTTGTTTGCGGGCTTTCTCATCCATGGCGCGAGGCTTGGACGCGGCGGCGAAGTGGGCGTTCAGGATGAACAGCGCGGCCAGACGTTCCTCGTGAAAGGGGCTGTCGAGCAGTTCGTCGATCTGCGAAAGCGGCAGCGTCGCAAACCTTTTCGCCACACCTCTGGTAGCGGGCACGCGAATGCCGAGGAAGATGTCGCCCTCGCCGTATTCGCCGGGACCGGTTTTGAAGAAGCCTTGCTGATGATGGGCGTCAGTGGGGTTCGCCAGGTCGGCGAGAGCCTTGCGCACCTGTGTAGCCGTAGGATTTTCGGACACAATGCGCCCCTTCGGGTTCAACTCGGCAGGGCGCCGAGAAGTCTTCCTGATTCGAAAGTCGCCGCACCGGACGGCAATTCGCCCGGCCTGCCACTGGTGCGCACGGTGACGGTGCCGGTGCCCGTGGTGGGGCGGCCCAGTTCGTCCATCTTGCGCACGGTTTGGGCGGCGACGGCCTCCGCGCTGTCGAACAGGCGGACGCCGTCGGGCAGGGCCTCGACGATGGCGTCGATGACCAGCGGATAGTGGGTGCAGCCGAGGACCACGCCTTCGACGTCCGCGGGGGTGCGGGCGGCGGAGTCGGCGATCGACGCGCGGATCGCCGCCACATCGCCGCGGTCGATGGCGTCGGCCAGGCCGTGGCAGGCGACGCCGACCACGTCGGCGTCACCGCCGAAGCGGGCGATCAGATCGGCTTGATAGGGGCTGTCCGTGGTGGTCGCGGTCGCCCACACCGCCACCGACCGGCACTGGGCCGCGGCCGGCTTGATCGCGGGCACGGTACCGATCACCGGCACCGACTCCCCGACTGCGGCCCGCGCGTACTCCAGCGACGTGACGCTTGCGGTATTGCACGGCAGCACGATCACCTCGGCGCCGAGTTCGACCGCCTGCCGTGCCGTGGCGACCACCCGGTCGACCACCCACTGCTCGGGCTTGGGCCCCCACGGTGCGTTGTCGGGGTCGAGCATCAGCAGCAGATCGACATCGGGTCGCAGCTTGCGCAACCACGCAGCAGTAGGCAGCAGGCCGAGGCCGGAATCGATGAGCGCGACGATCACAGTGTCCACCGTATTACAGGGCCACACCGTGACCACCATTCGCGCTGTTGGTCAGATGATCACCAGGCTGTGAGGGATTTTCGCTCTCGCGCGATGTTTGCGTGAAAGCCTGGTGATCACTTGACCATCAGCTGATCGCGGACAGCAGGTCGGCGACCGGGGTGGGGGTGGCCAGTTTGGCGCGCAATTTCATCACCTGGGCGGTCATGCCCGCGCCGATGACGGCGGTGAGGATGCCGTCGCGGGAGTAGTAGGCGAGGAATTTGCGGCCGTCGTCGGTGACGATGGTGACGTCGTCGGTGGCGGAGGGGGTGCCCAGCGCCTGGATCTTCACGTCGTACTGGTCGCTCCAGAAGTACGGGACGCGGGCCATGGTCGGGGGTGCGCCGCCGAGCAGGGCGGTGACCACCAGTTTTGCCTGCTCGCCCGCGCTGCTCCAATGTTCCACGCGCTTGCGGGTGCCGTCGTGCTGCCAGGCGGCCACGTCGCCGACGGCCCAGACGGCGTCGGCGTTCGTCCGACCCACCTCGTCGGCGATCACGCCACCACCATCGGCCTTCTCGGCCAGTTCGATGCCCGAGTCGGCGAGGAAGTCGGTGACCGGGACCGAACCGACACCGACCACCACCAGGTCGGCGTCGATCTCGGTGCCGTCGGTGAGCACGGCGCCGCACACGCGGCCCGCCTCGTCGGCACGCAGGGTGTCGACACCGACGCCACAGCGCAGATCGACCCCTTCGTCGCCGTGCATGCGCGCGACCAGGCCGCCGATCTGCTCGCCGAGCACCGAGGCCAGCGGGGTCGGCTGGGGTTCCACCAGGGTGACCTCGACCCCGGCGGACCGGAAGCTGGCGGCCAGTTCACAACCGATGAAACCGGCACCGATGATCACCGCGCGGTTCGCACCGGCCAACTCAGCGCGCAGGGTTTCGGCGTCCTCGTGCGCACGCAGCACGTGCACACCCGCCACCTCGGGCAGGCCGGGAATCCGGCGCGGCCGCAGACCGGTCGCGATGATCAGCTGGTCGTACTCGACGGTGCTGCCATCGGCGAGGGTGATCGCGCGCCCGGCGGTATCCACCCCGGTCACCGCGGTACCGAGACGAAGCTCGATGTTCTTGTCCGCGTAGAACTCCGGCGGACGCAGCGCCGTGTCATCGGTCTCCCCGCGCACGAACTGCTTCGACAACGGCGGCCGATCATAAGGCGGCCGCGACTCGTCCCCGAGCAACACCACCCGACCCTCATACCCCGCCCGACGCAGTTCCTCCGCCGTCCGCAGGCCTGCCAGCCCCGCTCCGACGATCACGATGGGCGCACTCATATGTGTCCTCTCGGCCCGCGCGGTCACCGACCGCACCACGCCATGCTCTGCTGTGTCGCGGACCACTACGGCCCTAGATGTTTGTACCAGGGCAACGGCCCAGCTGTGCTGCCCACGTCGTAACCAGACGCCGCGACCACCGACCGCCTCAGATGCAGATTCCGGGTCAGACAGATTCAACGAGGTCGGTGACATCCGGATGTGTGGCAACCAGGCCTTTGTCGAAGGTAACCAACCGTCCCCGATTCGACCGCGCCAGCGCGGCTAGATACGCGTCGGTCACCTGACGATGCCCGATGACGCTCCCCATCTCGACTCCCGCAAACGGAATCGAGTCCGGCCAGAATTCGTGCCGCTCGTGCCGCGAAAGACCTTCGAGGGCCTTCAACGCGGCACCGGAAGTCTGCCCTTCACGCAGAAGTAGCCGCAAGAGACTGCCTTCAGTGATCGGACAGGTTGCGAACTTGACCGACGACCCTGCGAACCATTCCTCGGCCGCATCATGATGCGAGTGATCGGTAACGACCAGCGCGATCAGCACATTGGCATCGAGCAGCGCAGTCACTCATCCTCCAGCGAACGAACGTCCTCCGAGGTGACAACCTTCCCCAGCGTGATCGTCGGGAGCCCGGTCCGCTCACTCTCGGACACGACACCTTGGCAACCCTGACCACCCTGGTTGAGACCACGACGCACGAGGAGCGCGACAGTCTGATTGAAGCTGCGGCGCGAGTCGCGCGCGATGGCCATGGCCTGAGCGTGCAGGTCGTCGGGAAGATCGATCGTCGTGCGCATGACAACGAGAATAGCATCACTCGCATCATGATGATATGAGATGAGGAGACCGACCGGTGGCGCCGCACTGGCGACGCCACCGGTTTCGATCAGCTACCCGCGATGATCGCCCCTGCCGCACCCGGCGGGACCGGGGCGTAGGAATCGAACACCATCGAATAGTTCGCTCGGCCACGGGTTTTCGAGCGCAGGTCCCCGATGTAGCCGAACATCTCCTGGAGCGGGGTCAGCGCGCGGATGACATGCGCGCCACCCCGTTCCGTGAGCTCGGTGACCCGGCCACGGCGGGCGTTGAGGTCACCGATCACCTCGCCGACGTACTCCTCCGGCGTGACGACCTCGACGGCCATCACCGGTTCGAGCAGCACCGGCTTCGCCTTCGCGATCGCCGCGCGCACCGCCGCCGCGCCCGCCAGACGGAACGCCAGTTCCGACGAATCCTGCACGTGAGCGGCGCCGTCGAGCAGCGTCACCTTCACGTTCACCAGGGGGAAGCCGGCGAGCGTGCCGGCGCGCAGCGCGTCCTGCGCGCCCGCGTCCACCGCGGGGATGTACTCCCGTGGCACACGTCCGCCGGTGACCCGGCTCTCGAACTCGTAGATCGCGTCGTCATCGGCCACGTGCGGTTCCAGCGCGATCACCACCTTGGCGAACTGCCCGTGCCCACCCTGCTGCTTGCGGTGGGTGTATTCGAACAGATCGACTGCGGCGGTGATGGTTTCGCGGTAGGCCACGCGGGGGGCGCCGATGTCGGCGTCGACCCGGAACTCGCGTTTCATCCGGTCGACCAGGATCTCCAGATGCAGTTCGCCCATGCCGCCGATGACCGTCTGGCCGGTTTCGGCGTCGACGTGCACGGTGAACGTCGGGTCCTCGTCGGCCAGGCGGGCCAGGGCGGTGCCCAGCTTGTCCTGGTCGGCGCGGGTCCTCGGTTCGATCGAGACGGCGAGTACGGGGTCGGGGAACGTCATCGACTCCAGCACGACGGGGGATTCCCGATCGCACAGGGTGTCGCCGGTTCCCGTCGCCTTCAGGCCGATCACGGCACAGATCTGCCCGGCCTGCACCCGCTCGACGGCGATCTCGGTGCTCGAATGCATCTGGAACAGCTTGCCCAAGCGCTCCTTTCGTCCATTGGTCGAATTCAGTACGGTCACACCGGGTTCGACGGTTCCGGAGTACACCCGCAGGTACACGAGCTTGCCGAAGAACGGGTGCAGCGCGACCTTGAACGCCAGGGACGCGAACGGCTCGGCGATGTCGGGCGCGCGGTGGATGTGCTCGCCTTCCGGCGCGAATCCGTGCACGGCAACGACATCCAACGGCGACGGCAGGTAGTCGACGACGGCGTCCAGCAGCGGTTGCACGCCGATGTTCGCCAGTGCCGAGCCGCACAGGACCGGGTAGGCCTGTGCGTCGATCGTCATCCGCCGGATGGCGGCCTTCAGCATGTCGGTGGTGATCGGCTTACCCGCGAGGTAGCGCTCCAGCACGTCCTCGTCGGCTTCGGCGACCGCCGCCTCCAGCGCCTCGCGATGCTGGAATGCCTTGGCACGCAGGTCTTCCGGGATCTCGATCGTCTCGAAGTGGGTGCCGCGGTCGGTGTCGCCACGCCACACCTTCGCGGTCATCTCGACCAGGTCGATAATGCCCTCGAACTCGCGTTCGGCACCGATCGGCAGCTGAATCACCAACGGGCGCACCCGGAGTCGCTCCGCAATGGTCCGCACGGTGAACGCGAAATCGGCACCGAGCTTGTCCATCTTGTTCACGAAACAGACGCGCGGGACGCCGTACTTGTCGGCTTGGCGCCACACCTGCTCCGATTGCGGTTCCACGCCCTCCTTGGCATCGAACACCGCGACCGCGCCGTCGAGCACCCGCAGCGAACGCTCCACCTCGACGGTGAAGTCGACGTGGCCGGGGGTGTCGAGGATGGTGATCTGGTGCTCGTTCCACCAGCAGGTGGTCGCCGCGGCCGCGATGGTGATGCCGTGCTCGCGCTCCTGGATCATCCGGTCCATCACCGCGGTGCCGTCGTGCACCTCACCGAGGGTGCGGGTGACGCCGGTGTAGAACAGGATTCGTTCGGTGGTGGTGGTCTTGCCCGCGTCGATGTGGGCGGCGATGCCGATATTGCGTATTCGGGCGAGATCGATTCTGGTCATGGGAATCCCCCAGGCTGGTTCTGGTCGATGAATCGACGCTCGCCTGTCGGGCGTTCCGGGAACGGCACGGGCGTCGGATCACGCGGCGCCGCACCGGCGCCTCATGACCCGATGCGAACTAGAACCGCGGCTGCGGAAGTGCTGTAACCATGGGTCAAGTTCTACGCGACCGAATACTGTCTGTCGACAGGTTTTTCGCGCTCCGGGCATAAACGCGCGCACATCACAGTTCGTCCAACGAGCAGCCCCGCCACCCCAAGGAGCCCACCGATGCCCGAAACCCCCCTCGACCTGCACGCCCTCATCGCCGACTCCCGCCTCGGCATCCTCGCCACCATCAAAGCCGACGGCCGCCCCCAACTCTCCCCCGTCACCCCGTACTACGACCGCGCCGCCGGCATCATCTACGTCTCCATGACCGAAGGCCGCGCCAAAACCATCAACCTGCGCCGCGACCCCCGAGCCGCCCTCGAAGTCACCAGCCCCGACGGTTGGTCCTGGGCCACCGCCGAAGGCACCGCCACCCTCACCGGCCCCGGCACCGACCCCAACGGCCCAGAAGTCCAAGCCCTGGTCGACTACTACCGAGCCGCCGCAGGCGAACACCCCGACTGGAACGAGTACCGCGAGGTCATGGTCGCAGACCGCCGCGTACTCATGGCACTGTCCGTGGAGCACGTCTACGGGGCCAGGATTCGCTGATCCTGCTGTCCGCCAACGGCTCTCAGCGCTTTGCCAAAGATCCTCGGTAGTTTGGCGAGCAGCACATTCGTTCTTCAGCAGGCAGGAGAAGCCGTTGATTCAGGAATCGTTGTTGCGTCGGGGATTGCGGGGGATGAACGCCGGGGTGGTGGCGTTGGCTGAGGCTCCTGTCGTCGGGAAGTTCCTGGGTAAGTCGTTCGCGCAGATCAGTTATGTGGGTCGGCGTTCCGGGCGGACGTTCACCACGCCGGTGAACTATCGGCGTTCGGGCGAGGAGTACGTCATCGGGGTTGCGATGCCCGACAAGAAGAAGTGGTGGCGCAACTTTCTCGACGAGGGTGGCCCGGTCACCCTGCGCATCGGCGGCGTCGACCATGCCGGCCACGCGGTTGCCCATCGGGATGCCAAGGGACGGGTCACCGTCCGCGTGCGGCTCGCCGCGGCCGACTGACCCTCGGTGGAAACGCCGAACGGCGCCGCTCCCGGGGGAGCGGCGCCGTTCAGGTTGTGCAGTGGGTCTTACAGACTCACTTGATGATCTTCGTGACGCGACCGGCACCGACGGTGCGGCCACCTTCGCGGATCGCGAAGCGCAGGCCTTCGTCCATGGCGACCGGCTGGATGAGCTTGACGGTCATCTCGGTGTTGTCGCCGGGCATGACCATCTCGGTGCCCTCGGGGAGGGTAACGACGCCGGTCACGTCCGTGGTACGGAAGTAGAACTGCGGGCGGTAGTTGTTGAAGAACGGGGTGTGGCGGCCGCCCTCGTCCTTCGACAGGATGTACGCCTGGCCCTCGAACTCCGTGTGGGGAGTCGTGGTGCCCGGCTTGACGACAACCTGGCCACGCTCGACATCTTCGCGCTTGATGCCACGAACCAGCAGGCCGACGTTGTCGCCCGCCTGGCCCTGGTCGAGCAGCTTGCGGAACATCTCGATGCCCGTGACGGTGGTCTTGGTCGACTTCTCCTTGATGCCGACGATTTCCACCTCCTCGTTCACGTTGACGATGCCGCGCTCGATACGACCGGTGACGACGGTGCCACGACCGGTGATCGTGAACACATCCTCGACGGGCATCAGGAACGGGAGTTCGGTCTCGCGGACCGGCTCCGGGATCGAGTCGTCGACAGCCTGCATGAGCTCGACGATGGACTCGGCCCACTTCTCGTCGCCCTCGAGGGCCTTCAGACCGGAGACGCGCACGACCGGCGCATCCTCGTCGAATTCCTGCGAGGCCAGCAGTTCGCGGACCTCCATCTCGACGAGCTCGAGGATTTCCTCGTCCTCGACCATGTCGGACTTGTTCAGCGCGACCAGGATGTAAGGCACGCCGACCTGACGGGCGAGCAGCACGTGCTCGCGAGTCTGCGGCATCGGGCCATCGGTGGCCGCGACGACCAGGATGGCGCCGTCCATCTGGGCCGCACCGGTGATCATGTTCTTGATGTAGTCCGCGTGGCCCGGGGCGTCGACGTGCGCGTAGTGGCGCTTGTCGGTCTGGTACTCGACGTGGGAGATGTTGATCGTGATACCACGAGCCTTCTCCTCCGGCGCCTTGTCGATCTGATCGAACGCGAACGCGGCGTTCAGATCCGGGAACTTGTCAGCCAGCACCTTGGTGATCGCTGCAGTCAGCGTGGTCTTGCCATGGTCGACGTGACCAATGGTGCCGATGTTGACGTGCGGCTTCGTCCGCTCGAACTTCGCCTTCGCCACTTTGGGTCCTCCTGGACTTGTTGGTGCGTGCATTTGCAGCAGTGCGTGTGTCATCCCCACTGGGGGTGGGGATCGGGGTTTTTATAAGACTGGCGAGCCCTTGCGGTCCAGTGTGCCACTGGACCGCAAGAGGGTTTTATTCGCCGGTCGCCTTGGCGATGATCTCCTTGGACACATTGGCCGGAACCTCTGCGTAGGAGTCGAACACCATGGAGTAGTTCGCGCGACCCTGGGTCCGAGACCGCAGGTCACCGATGTAGCCGAACATCTCCGAGAGCGGAACCAGCGCCTTGACGACACGGGCACCACTGCGTTCCTCCATGGCCTGGATCTGGCCACGGCGGGAGTTCAGGTCGCCGATCACGTCGCCCATGTAATCCTCGGGCGTGATGACCTCGACCGCCATGAGCGGCTCGAGGATCACCGGACCGGCCTTGCGGGCCGCTTCCTTCAGCGCCGCGGAACCGGCGATCTTGAACGCCATTTCCGAGGAGTCGACGTCGTGGTACGCGCCGTCGAGCAGGCTCATCTTCAGGTTCACCAGCGGGTAGCCGGCGAGCACGCCGTACTGCATGGCATCCTGGGCGCCCGCGTCGACAGACGGGATGTACTCACGGGGCACGCGACCGCCGGAGACCTTGTTCTCGAACTCGTAAGCCGCACCGTCTTCGCCGATGAACGGCTCCAAGGCGATGATGACCTTCGCGAACTGGCCCGAGCCACCCGTCTGCTTCTTGTGGGTGTACTCGTGCTTTTCGACCTTCTTGGTGATGGTCTCGCGGTAGGCCACCTGCGGCTTGCCGACGTTGGCCTCGACCTTGAACTCGCGACGCATACGGTCCACGAGGATGTCGAGGTGGAGCTCGCCCATGCCGCCGATGACGGTCTGGCCGGTCTCCTGGTCCAACTTGACCGAGAACGTCGGGTCTTCGCGGGCCAGCTTCTGGATCGCGGTACCGAGCTTTTCCTGGTCGGACTTGGTCTTGGGCTCGATCGAGACCTCGATGACCGGGTCCGGGAACGTCATCGACTCGAGGACGACCTGGTTCTGCGCGTCGGACAGGGTGTCACCGGTGGTGGTGTCCTTCAGGCCGATGACCGCGTAGATGTGGCCGGCCGAAGCCGTCGCGACCGGCATCTCCTTGTTGGAGTGCATCTGGAACAGCTTGCCCAGACGCTCCTTCTTGCCCTTGGTCGAGTTCACGACCTGGGCGCCGGAGGCAACCTGACCCGAGTACACGCGCACGTAGGTGAGCTCACCGAAGAACGGGTGCACCGCGATCTTGAACGCCAGGGCCGCGAACGGCTCGTCGACGTTGGGCTTGCGGGTGACCAGCTCTTCTTCCTTGTTGGGCACGTGGCCGGTGGTGGCCTCGACGTCCAGCGGGGAAGGAAGGTAGTCGATGACCGCGTCGAGCATGGGCTGAACGCCCTTGTTCTTGAACGCGGAACCGCACAGCACCGGGTACAGCTCGGAGTTGACGGTCATCTTGCGAATCGCGCCCTTGACCTCTTCGATGGTCAACTCTTCGCCACCGAAGAACTTCTCGAGCAGTGCCTCATCGGACTCGGCGACGGTCTCGAGCAGTTCCTGACGGTACTGCGCGGCCTTCTCCTTGAGGTCCTCAGGGATCTCGACGACCTCGTACTCTTCGCCGAGCTTGGTCTCGCCCTTCCAGACCTTGGCATTGTTCTCGACCAGGTCGACGATGCCCTCGAAATCGTTCTCGGCACCGATCGGCAGCTGGATGACCAGCGGACGAGCGCCGAGGCGATCCTTGATGGTCTGCACGGTGAAGTAGAAATCCGCACCGAGCTTGTCCATCTTGTTCACGAAGCAGATACGCGGCACGTCGTACTTGTCGGCCTGACGCCACACCTGCTCGGACTGGGGCTCGACACCCTCTTTGCCGTCGAACACCGCGACCGCACCATCGAGGACGCGCAGCGATCGCTCCACCTCGACGGTGAAGTCGACGTGCCCGGGGGTGTCGATGATGTTGATCTGGTTGTCTTTCCAGAAGCAAGTGGTAGCCGCGGAGGTGATGGTGATACCACGCTCCTGCTCCTGCTCCATCCAGTCCATCGTGGCCGCGCCGTCGTGAACTTCACCGATCTTGTACGTGATACCGGTGTAGAACAGGATGCGTTCGGTCGTGGTGGTCTTGCCCGCATCGATGTGGGCCATGATGCCGATGTTGCGGACCTTGTTCAGGTCGGTGAGCACGTCCTGTGCCACGAAATTCTCCCTTGTAGAGTGACGGGCCGGACAATCACCAGCGGTAGTGCGCGAAGGCCCGGTTCGACTCGGCCATCTTGTGGGTGTCCTCGCGACGCTTCACAGCGGCACCGAGGCCGTTGCTGGCATCGAGAAGCTCGTTGGCCAGACGCTCGACCATGGTCTTCTCGCGACGGGCGCGGGAGTAGCTGACCAGCCAGCGCAGCGCCAGGGTGTTGGCGCGGCCCGGACGGACCTCGACCGGCACCTGGTAGGTGGCGCCACCGACACGACGGGGCTTCACCTCGAGGGCGGGCTTGACGTTGTCCAGCGCACGCTTGAGGGTGACGACCGGATCGGTACCGGTCTTCTCACGCGCCTGCTCGAGTGCACCGTAAACGATACGCTCGGCGGTCGACTTCTTGCCGTCCATGAGGATCTTGTTCACCAGCTGAGTGACCAGCGGGGACCCGTAGACCGGGTCGTTGATCAGCGGACGCTTGGGTGCGGGGCCCTTGCGTGGCATATCAGCTCTTCTCCTTCTTGGCGCCGTACTTGCTGCGGGCCTGCTTGCGGTTCTTCACGCCCTGGGTATCGAGCGAACCGCGGATGATCTTGTAACGCACACCCGGAAGGTCCTTCACACGACCGCCGCGCACGAGCACCATGGAGTGCTCCTGCAGGTTGTGGCCTTCACCGGGGATGTAAGCCGTGACCTCGATCGCAGTGGTCAGGCGAACACGCGCGACCTTACGCAGCGCGGAGTTCGGCTTCTTGGGGGTGGTGGTGTACACGCGAGTGCACACACCGCGACGCTGCGGGCTCTCCTTGAGGGCCGCAGTCTTGGTCTTGGTGACCTTGTCGCGGCGACCCTTGCGGACCAGCTGGTTGATGGTTGGCATAGACCGGCTTTCCTTATTGGTAATTGCGCTTGATGTGCAGTGTCTAGCAGTTCATCGAGCTTTCACTCGCACGTCAGACCACGTTTCCGTTAACCCGTGGTCGGGCGTGTCGCCGTGGCGCTCAGTACCTTTTTCAAGGCACGGTGGAACGGTCCGGCCGCTTTCGCTGGCCTACGTTCACGCACGAACTTGCCCGCAGTAATCCGGGCACAGGGATCTACGATACCCGCGTGGCCGATTCGGGGTCAAAGCGGGGGGACCTGTCAAGCGTTCTACCGGGCAAGATCCAGGGTCAGCTCGACCAATTTCGCGGCCGCGGCGCAGGGATCGGGGTGTGCGGAGCCGGGTCGGTAGTTGATCCACCAGCCCACCACCCCGACATCGGCGGCCGGGGCGGTGACGCCGCAGGAGTCGTTGTCGCCGGGTCTGCGCACCTGTAGGGCCCTGCGGCCCTGCACGGTGATGTCGCCGGAGTCGTAGCCCAACTTGTCGTTGGTGGTCTTCTCGTTGTTCAGCGTACCCATCTCGTACCAGTTCAGGGTGGCCATGGCCGGGCCGCCGGGGGCGTCCTCGATATCCCACATGCACACGGCGCCGCTGAACGAGCCGTCCACACTCTTGGCGTTGCCGACGATCTCGCCGATCTTGTCGTTGGCGACCACTTCGCATTCGCGCAGCAGTTTGTCGAAGTCGGTGTCGATGATCTCGCCGCCGCCGCCCTCCCCCATCGCTCGGGGGTTGCCGTCGATCTTCTGCCCGCAGCCGGCCAACGCGGCGGTGAGGATCAGCGCGGCGGCGGCGATCCGGCCCGCCCTCACTGCAACCGTCCTACGGTCAGCTCGGCCAGTTTCCTGGTCCGGTCACACGGGTTGCCGCCCAGGGCGAACAGGCCCGTGGACATCGACCATTCGAAGAAGTCGTCGTCCAGCTGCACGGCCAGGTCGCACACGGTGCCGCCCGGGTCCAGCGCCATGAAACCCGGACGTCCTGCCACGTCGATGGTTTCCGGTTCGCGTCCCACGCTGGACACCCAGGCCTTCTCGCGCGCGATCGGGCTGCCCCGGTAGGACGCGAAAGTGATACTGGGCGGGGACATTCCGGCCGCCTCCCAGTTGCACCCGGTGGCGTTCTTGAACACTCGCGCGATCTGGCTCAGGCCGCCGAGGGTGCGCACTTCGTCATCGGTGACGTGGCCGCACTCGCCCACGAACGGGCCCAGTGAGGCGACCTTCGGTGGTGGTCGGTGTGGTCCTGTCGGCGTATCGGAGTCGCCCCCCGATCCGCACGACGTCAGCATGACGACCAGGGTCATGCCACAGATGATCGCCGAGGGGATCCGCATGCCATGAACTCTAATGGTTCACCGCACGGCCTCACAGATTGCCGCGAGCCTCCTGTTCGCGTTCGATCGCCTGAAAAAGGGCCTTGAAGTTGCCTTTTCCGAAACCGAGTGAGCCGTGTCGCTCGATGAGTTCGAAGAACACGGTGGGGCGATCGACCAGCGGGCGGGTGAAGATCTGCAGCAGGTAGCCGTCTTCGTCGCGGTCGACCAGGATGCCGCGGCGTTGCAGTTCGTCCACGGGCACGCGCACCGCGCCGATGCGGGCGCGCAATTCCGGGTCCTCGTAATAGGTGTCGGGAGTTTGCAGGAATTCCACCCCTTGCGCGCGCAGGGCGTCGACGGTTTCGAGGATGTCGCCGGTGGCCAGCGCGATGTGCTGCACGCCGGGGCCGCGGTAGAACTCGAGGTACTCGTCGATCTGCGAACGCTTGCGGCCCGCCGCGGGTTCGTTGAGCGGGAACTTCACGCGGTGGTTGCCGTTGGCCACGACCTTGCTCATCAGCGCGGAGTACTCGGTGGCGATGTCGTCGCCGACGAATTCGGCCATGTTCGTGAAACCCATGACGCCCCGGTAGAAGTCGACCCAGCGGTCCATCATGCCCAGTTCCACATTGCCGACCACGTGGTCGATCGCCTGGAACACCCGCTTGCTCGGCTCTCGAGTGGAGGTGCGCGCGATATAGCCGGGCAGATACGGCCCGACGTAGCCGGAGCGGTCGATCAGGGTGTGCCGGGTTTCGCCGTAGGTGGCGATGGCGGCCGACCGCACGGTGCCGAATTCGTCTGTCTCGTCGTGGGGTTCGACCAGGACGGTGGCGCCGTGGTCGCGGGCCCAGGCGATGCAGCGGTCCACATCGGGGACCTCGAGGGCGATGTCGACGATGCCGTCACCGTGCCGGTCGTGGTGCTGCACGAGCGGGCTGTCGGGATCGACGGCGCCGGTGATCACGAACCGCGCTCCCCCGCTGCGCAGCACGAACGCCTTGTGGTCGCGGTTGCCGGTCTCGGGTCCCGAGTACGCCTCGAGGCGCATCCCGAACGCGGACTGGAGGAAGTGGGCACTCTGGGTCGCGTTGCCCACGACCCACACCAGGGCGTCCCACCCGATCACCGGAAACGGATCGACGCTGTCGTCGTGCTCGATCAGCCCGACGAGCTGCTGCTCAATGGTCATGACCAAGGAGAACGCGTCGCGGTGTAGCTGAGCAACTACTTCATGTGCGCCTGAACAGGCTGGCATAAGAAGCCACCGGAATCGGGCAGATGGTGGACAATTTGAATAGCAACCGGACCCGGAGGTCAGCACATGCGCACGCCCGCGAAATTGGACGAACTGGACCTGGCGATCCTCACCGCGATGCACCAGTTTCAGAAGGCCGGGATTCTCGAGCTGTCCCGGCGCACGAAGGTGGCGCGCGCGACGGTGCAGGCGCGGATCAACCGGATGGAGGAATCGGGGGTGATCGCGTCCTACGACCCCCATATCGACGTCACCGCAGCGGGTTTCGATGTGCAGGCGTTCGTGACATTGGAGATCGCGCAGGGGGCGCTGGACACGGTGAGTGCGGAACTCACGGCGATTCCGGGGGTGATCGAGGCGTACGCGACGACGGGCTCCGGGGATGTGCTGTGTCGCATCGGGGCGGATTCACATGCTGGGTTGCAGGCGGTGTTGTTGAGTATCGATTCGACCGGGTCGGTGGTGCGGTCGCACAGCGTGGTGGTGCTGTCGACGGTGGTGGCGCGGCGGACTATGCCGTTGCTGCACACGTTGACCCCGGCCGGGACGGCGAAAGCGCCCGCCTATCGGGATCAGCGCTGAGCGAGCCAGCGCTTGCGCGGTGCCGAGAAGCGATGGCCCCAGCCGTGTACCCCTGAGTGGGCGCTCACTGCCGGGCGAGGCGGGTCAGCAAGCCCTGGACGTGGGCTTCCGCGGCCGCGCGGGCCGAGTCGGCATGGCCGGATTCGAGGGCTTCGACGATGCGGCGGTGTTCGCGCAGGGCTACGCGGCGGTTGCGGGCGGAGCACCACAGGTCGCCGCGGTAGAGGTGGGCTTGGGCTTCCAGGCGGGCCAGTTCGTCGACCACGCAGGCGTTGCCGGAGGCGTCGCGGATGAAGGTGTGGAATTCCAGGTCGAGTTGGGCGTCGCGGGTGGCGTCGGTGGCATCGTCGAGATTGGCTTCCTGAGCGGCGATGATGCCGGTCAGTTTGTCCAGGTCGGCTTCGGTGAGGCGGGTGGCCGCGGCGGCTGCGGCGAGACCGTCGAGGGCGGCGCGGACCGCGAGGACATCGCGGATGCGCTCGTCGTCGACGGCGGCCACCTTGGCGCCCGCGTGCGGTGCGCTCACTGCCAGACCCTCGTAGATCAGCTGCTGTACCGCTTCGCGGACGGGACTGCGACTGACCCCGAGCTTGGTCGCCAGCGCCGGCACGCTCAGCGATTGGCCCGGGGTCAGTTCGCCGGACAGGACCATCTGCCTGATCTGCCGATGGACAGACTGGCCGAGCAGCGAAGAGGTGCTGTCTTCGGTCATCGCAGGTGGTCCTTTCCGTTGGGTGTTGCGGTGATTATCCCTGTGGCCGGTAGTTCGCCTGCACCCGCTGAGTCAGGAAGTCCGCGGCGGTGACGGGCGGGTACTTGCCTTCCGGGCCCTGGATGATCGCGTCGCGGTCGGCCTGCGCGAAATAGGCGATGCTGTAGCGCTCACCCTGGTATTCGCCTTCGCCGGGGCTGCGCACGCGGTGGAAGTTCGACGGCAGCAGGTCGTCACTCCACCGGGTGAGCATGTCACCGATATTGCAGGTGATCAGGCTCGACGACGGCGTGATCGACGTCCACTCCTGCTCTTCCATCTCCTTGCCGGGGCACACCTGCAGCCCACCCTGACCGTCACGCTGGAAAAGCAGTGTGAGGCAGTCGAAGTCGGTATGGGCACCGGCACGCCAGCGTCCGGGCACGCCGCGCAGTTCTTCGGGAACGGCGAAGTAGTGCAGCAGTCGCAGCGCGCTCTGGTAGTTCTCGGAGCCGGGATCGTGTGCGGCAGTGAAGTATTCGCGTTCGAAGCCGAGACGGTCGGCGAAGCAGGACAGCACCCGCATCGCCACTTCCCAGGCCTTGTTCTCGAAATCCAGTACCCGCGAACGGAATCCGGGCAGCTCGGCGTCGGTCGGCCACAGGTTGGCCATGTGCGGCCGGGTGACCTGGTAGGACTCCTTCTGATCCGGCACGCCGATGGACGGGCGCACCTGGCTCAGACTCTCCCACCCGGCGTTGTTCTTCTTGACCAGCGGGTACTGGCCCTTGACCTCTTCGGGCAGTGCAAAGAAATCGGCTGTGGTGCCGAACATCTCGTCGATCAGGTGCTGCTCGATGCCGTGGCCCGACAGCTGGAAGAAGCCGATCTCGGTGGCGGCGGCCCACAGCTCTTCGGTGATCTGCGCGCGGCGATTGTCGAAGTCGGACAGGTCGATGACGCGGATCTCGCGGTCGGTGGTTTCCCTACCGAGCCCGCCCATCTGCTTCTCGCGCGAGACTTCGGACATGTCGTAACTGGTGGTCATGGGGTGTCTCCTTAGCCGGTGACGGAAATGGCGGGGTCGAGGAATTCCTTGGTGACCAGGTCCTTGGCGGTCAGGCCAGTGGGCACGTTCGCGCCGCCCGCTCGCAGGATGGGGCCGAATTCGTCGATGATGCGTTGGATGCGGGCCTCGTCGAAGCTGCCGAGCACGCCGTCGGTGTCGTTGCCGATCAGGCCGCCGTCGATCAGGGCCTTGGAACCGAATTCGGCCAGCTCGATGCTGTACGGGTTGAGCTTGGGGTTCTGCTCGACCACGTCGACGACGACCTCGTTGACGTGCTTGGGGTCGGCCTTGAACGAGGCGGTGGCCTGCTGGATCATCGGCACCAGCTTCTGCAGGCACGGGCGCAGTTCGGCGAGCTTGTCGGCGCGCACATTCACGGTGCGGGCGTAACCCTCGTAGCCGACGTCCTTGAGCATCTGGTAGCCGACGGGCTTGTTCCAGGCGCGCACTTCGTGCTCGTAGGTGAACGGTTCAGCGTTGGCGAAACCCTGCTGGGCGAAGGACGGATCGGTGACGAAACGCGAGGGCGAGTTGTCGTAGGAGGCGTCGATCTGCTCGCGCTGCACCAGGCCGCGCGCGATCAACCACTCCGGGTACAGCTGCCCCTTCGACACCACCACCGGCTTGCCGGACTTGCCGATATCGGCGATGCCCTTCCAGTCGGGGTTGGTCTTGGGGTCCCACATCAGCATCTGCGGGCTGTTGCGCAGCAGTGTGGTGACCGCGACGATCGGCTGCTTACCGGCCGCGGAGATGGCGTGCTCGGAATGCGCGAGACCCAGCGTGATGCTGGAGTCGACATACATCTGCGAGGGCACGGTCTGGAAGCCGATGGCGGGGCCGCCCGCGCGGATCTCCAGCTTCACGCCGGTGTCCTTGCCGTTGGCCACCAGCGGGCCGGTGATCTTGTTGTTGTCGGCGTCGACGGTGTAGCCGGGGCCCAGCAGTCCGAAGATCGGGCCGGAGTCCGTTTCGGGCGCCCACTGCAGCTGCACGACCACCGTGGCGGGGCAGGCACCGGCGAGCTGCTGTTCGGCGGGGGCCGGTTCCAGCGCGACGGCGGGGGCGTTCGAGGTGTCGTCGGAACAGGCGGACGCGGTGCCGGCCAGCAGCACAGCAAGCGCGGCAATACCGATGCGACGCAAGGGAACTGTCTTCATGATGGTCCTTAGTGAGCAGAGTTGTGCCAGCGGCCGACGCTGACCTTCTGGATGACGGTGAACACGGTGAACACGAGCACACCGAACAGGGCGGCCAGCAGCAGCGCACCGATCAGATCCTCGGATTGCAGGCGGGCGCGGTAGGTGTCTAGCAGGGTGCCGATGCCGGGTTTGCCCTGTGCGAAGAACATGTCGCCGATGATGGCGCCGGTGACGGAAAGTCCTGCGGCGGTGCGCAATCCGGTCAGGGTCGAGGGCAGCGCGGCGGGCAGTTGCAGCGACCAGAGGCGACGCAGGCGACCCGCTCGGCCGAGGGTGAACAGTTCTTGGAGGTTGCCGTCGACGGATTTGATGCCGAACAGGGTCATCGCGATGATCGGGTGGATCGCGATCAGCACGCACACGGTGGTGCGGGCGGCGAAGCCGTAGCCCAGCCACAAGCCGATCAGCGGAACTACAGCGAGGACCGGGATCGCCTGCAGCACCACCGCATACGGGTAGACGACATTCTCGATCGGCTTCGCCTGGCTCATCAGCACCGCGATCGCCACACCCAGCACCGCCGAGATCAGCAGGCCGGTGATCGCGACCTTGGCGGTGACACCCAGCGCTTCGAGCATCACCTCGAGCTTCTTCGGGTCACCCAGCGATTCGCTGAACACCACGTGCGGCGGCGGCAGCAGGAAGCGGCGGCTTTCGCTGAGCACCAGCATCGACACCGCGTACCAGGCGGCCAGCGCCAAGGTGATCGAAACCATCGGCGCGACAAGCGCTTTGCCGACTTTCTGCAACTGCGCCAGCGGCAGTTCGGTCTTCTTGGACGTGGCCGGGGCGGCGGCACGCGCGGCGATACTCACCATCAGGCAGCCTCTTTCAGCGAGCGCGAGATTCGGGAGACGAGTTCGGTGAAGGCGGGTTCGAACCGCAGTTCGCGGTCCCGCGGGTAGGGCAGGTCGACGTCGATGACCTCGTGGATGCGGCCGGGTCGCGCCGACATCACCACTACGCGCGAGGCCAGGAACACCGCTTCGGAGACCGAGTGGGTAATGAACAGAGCGGTGAAGGCGTTGTCGCGGTAGAGGCGAAGTAGCTCTTCCTGCATGTTCAGCCTGGTCATTTCGTCCAGGGCGCCGAACGGTTCATCGAGGAGCATCAGGCGCGGTTCCAGCGACAGCGCGCGTGCCAGGGATACGCGCATACGCATACCGCCCGACAGTTGGCTGGGCAGCTTGTTCGCGAAGTCCGCCAGGCCGACGGCTTCGATCGCCCGCTCGACCCGTTCGCGACGCGTCTTGCGGTCGACGCCGGCCAGTTCGGCCGAGAGTTCGACATTGCGCCGCACCTTGCGCCAGGGCAGCAGCGTGGCTTCCTGGAAGATGAAGCCGATCGAATTCGTGCGCACCGCAACGGCTCCCGAGCTCACCGGCTCGAGTCCGGCGGCCAGGCGGAGCAGCGTGGACTTGCCGCAGCCGGACGGGCCGACCACTGCGACGAATTCGCCTTGGCGGATGTCGAGGTCGATGTCGGTCAGGGCTAGCGTGCCGTCTTCGCCACCGAAGCGCTTGCCTACACCGGCGAAGGAAACCTCCATGCCGGACATCAGCGTCCTCGCGTCGGCGTCGTTCACCGTGTCGTAGAGCGTCACCGTGATCACCTTCTCCTGCGGTATATCGGTGTTGCGTGCAACCTTTGGGCTCGTTCAGTGTTAACGAGTCGGATTACATGCAATGTGTCGTTCGTTTCGGATGGATTAACTGTCAGCGCATGCGGATCAGGCGTTGCGCGAGATCCTGGTGATCGACCCGCGTGCTCACGCCGTCGCGGATCACGGCCTCGCCGTCGACCCACACGGTGTCGATCACGCGCGGCGACGCGGCGGTGAGCAGGGTGGCGCCGGGGTCCAGAACCGGCAGGCAGGCGAAGTCGCGGTCGAAGCGCACGAGGGTGAGGTCGGCGCGGTCGCCGATCGCGATGCCGGTGTGTGAGGGACGGCCCAGTACCCGGCCTGCCGCGCCGGTGGCCATGTGCAGCATCTGTTCGAAGCCGAGCAGGTCGGCCTTCTTGTGGGCCGCACGCTGCAGGTATGCGCCGATGCGCAGGGCCAGGAGCATGTCCTGGGTGTCGTTGCTGGCCGCGCCGTCCACGCCGAGGGTGACGTCGATGCCCGCTTCCAACATCGCCGGGACGGGGGCGACGCCGCTGCCGAGGCGCATGTTGGAGACCGGGTTGTAGGACACGGCCACACCGCGTTCGGCGAACAGTTTGCGGCCGTGGTCGTCGAGGTTCACGCAGTGCACGGCCAGGGTGCGGTCCCAGAGCAAACCGCTGGCGTCGAGGTAATCCACGGCGGAAGCGCCTGCATGCAATCGGCACATGTCGTCGTCGGTGGTGGTTTCCAGGACATGTATCGACACCGTTTTGCCCGTGGCCTGCGCGTATTCGCGGGTGGTCGCCATGCCCTCGGGGGTGAGGCAGCGCGGGTTCGGCACGGCCAGGGCGGTGGTGATGCGGGTGCCGAGCAGCTGCTTGTCGAGTTCGTCGACGTGCGCGAGTGCTTCGTCCAACGGCTGCATGAGGCGCGGGTCGAGGCCCCACTTGCGGGTGATGTCGGCGCGGTCGGCGATGCCACGGCCCAGGACCACGCGGATGCCGAGTTCCCGCAGCGCGCGGATCATGGCCTGGTGGACCTCGTCGGACGGGCTGGGCCACATGTGTTCGACCACCGTGGTGACACCGCTGCGCAGCAGTTCCAGACCACCGGCCAGCGCCGAGAGATAGGTCTGTTCCGGGGTGGCGGCCACGGTGTGCTCGCCCACGCACCGCAGCCATTCCAGCAGCGGCAGGCCCTCGCCGACCCCACGCAGAACCGCCTGCTGCAGGTGGGTGTGGGTGTTGACGAAACCGGGCAGCAGGTAGCCGCCGCCACCGTTCGAACGGGGCAGATCGGCGTGCTCGGGCCCGGCTTGCAGGGCGACTACGACACCGTCACGGACCACGACCTCGCCGGGAGTCCAACCCTGCTCGGTGTAGACGGTGACGTCGGTGATGACGACGGACGCGGCAGAATCCATGCGCGCACCTCTTTCGGGATGCGGCTGGTTAGCTCGCCGTTTTCAGCGCAGCGCGGCGTCCGTTGCAGCCATGAACGTCGTGGGGACGACCTTAGAAAGCGGTTGTTGCTTGGGGGTTAAAGATGTGTCACAGGCGAAGGTCCGCGCCGGGGAGCAAGATCTCGACCGAGGGTTCGGACTCAGGTTCCAGGAAGGCCAGCAGGGCCGCCGCTTCTAGTTCTACTTGCGCCGCTTCGGTTTTCGTCCACTGACGTATCGGGCTGATCCGCAGTCGGGCGGTCCCGGATTTGACGAAGATCTTGTACATCCCGGCCGTGAAACCGTCGATCAGGACCGGCGAGACATTGGTGGCGAAGGCGCGCAGGGTGGGCGGATTGTCGTCGCCGGTGATCCGGGTGCGGTCCTGGTGGGCCAGCAGGGCGTTGTCGTACCAGCCGAGCAGCCGGACCGGGGCGGGCAGGTCGGGGTCGGCGAGTTCGAGGTCGGCGGCGTCGTAGAGGGTGCGGCCGCGAGCGTCGGTGTAGGTGCGCAACCGGTCGCCCAGCGCGGCGACGGGCTTCTTCATCGCGGGCAGGCGCGACCAGGCCTGCATGTCCATCGTGCTCGCCGGGCCGAAGGCGCGCAGATAGCGCAGGATCAGTTCTTCCACCGGGTAGGTGGGGTCCAGCGGTGCGCGCAGCCACGGCTGCACGCGCGACCAGACCGGCCGGCTGTTGTCGCGCCACCGGCCGCGCGGCGGTGTCTGCAGGACGGGAAGTTGGTAGAGCCAGGTCTGCAGGACGGCGCCGGCGTCGCGGTCGGGGTAGCAGCGGGCGGCTTCGGCGCGAAGGTCGGCCGCCGACTTCGGCTCGTCGCCGAGCGCCGCCTCACCCCGCTGACGGACCTCGTCGGGGTCGAGGCCGACCATCGCGCCGAAGTTGAATCCCGCACGGAACGGGATTTTCTCGAGTTCCGGCTGGATGTGCGGTGCGATGCGTAGGGCGTCAGGCGGGGTGACCAGGTGAATTGTGCCGCGCATCAACGTGATTCGCACCAGCGAACGGTCCTCCAGACCCGCGGACACCGTGTCCGGGTCGAAATCGGTGATCCGGCTCCACAATCCGACGAACGGGGGCGTGACGTCTTGGGCTTGCAGGCCGACCAGGTGATCGCACAGGTCGGCGGCGGTCAGGGTGCAGCGTTCCAGGAGGTGCTGGCGGGCGAGCAATGTCCGGTTCAACACCCGATTCGACACCTGCATTCGATTCCTCCATCTGCCTGTCGTGCCAACCCCGCCGACCGAACACCGGCGTAATCGACCACTTCGCCGCGTTCAACCCCGAATTCCGACTGAAACGCGGCCGATTGGTCGATTACGCCGGGCTCATCGCAGTTGGACGACGATCTTGCCCGCGGCGGTCCGCTCGTCCAGGGCCGCAACGGCTTCCGCGGTGCTGTCGAGGGGGTACAGGACCGGGTCGGGGGCGGTGATCGCGCCGGAGGCGAGCAGTGGTTCGATCTCGGCCCACTGTTCGGCCAGGTAGGTGGGGTGACTCATCACCCATTCGCCCCAGGCCGCGCCGACGACCTCGACGTTCTTGAGCAGCAGGCGGTTCACCTTCACCGTCGGGATGTCCCCCGCCGTGAAGCCGACCACCAGCAGTCGGCCGCCGCCTGCCAGCGAACGGATGCTGTCGGTGAAGCGGTCGCCGCCCACGGGGTCCAGGACGATGTCGACGCCGCGACCGTCGGTCAGGTCCTTCACCGCGGCGAGCCAGCCGTCGGTCAGCACCACATCGGTGGCGCCGTTTGCCTTGGCCACCTGGGCTTTCGCGTCGGTGCTGACCACCGCGATCACCCGGCCCGCGCCCAGCGCCTTGGCCATGCGCAGGGTCGAGGTGCCGACACCGCCTGCCGCGCCGTGCACCAGCACCGTCTCACCCTCGGCCAGTCGGCCGCGCTTGGTCAGGCAGAAGTGGACGGTGAGGTCGTTGAACAGCACGCCCGCGCCCGCTTCGAGGGAGATGTTGTCGGGCAGGCGGAACACCGCGTGCTCGGGTGAGACCGCGACCTCGGCGACGCCGTTGCCCAGCATGGTCAGCGCGGCCACCCGGTCGCCGGGGCGCAGCGACGAACCCTCCGGGGCCTCGCGCACGACACCGGCCACCTCGCCGCCGACGACGAACGGCAGGCCCGGCTTCATCTGGTAGAGGCCGCGCGTCATCAGCACGTCGGGGAAGGCGATGCCCGCGGCGTGCACGTCGATCAGCACTCCGCCCGGGTAGGCCACCGGTTCGGGCAGATCGACTATCTCGATCGCCGACGGTCCGTCCAACTTGCTGACCTGGGCTGCGCGCATTTCCGACACCTCTCTCACAGACATTGCTGTCGCGAACATAACCCGGCGACGGGGTCAGCGATGGGCGAACTCGGTCACTGACTCGGTGATCGGCTCATTGCCCGGGACCGCGATGGTGAGCCCGTAGGCGCTGAGCAGGTACTGGGTGCCGTCTTTGTAGTTGGTCGCGATGAACGCGCCGTCGCCGTTGGGCACCGGATCGTCGATTTCGATGTGGCTGCCGTCGCTGAGGCGCACGCCCTTGTAGTAGTAGCGCTGATCGCCGGTGTGGCAGATGACCACTCGCGAGTGGGTGGTGCGGGCGATGGTCATCGCGGCATCGTTGTCGTTGCAGCGGGGGGCCGAGCTGAGGAAACCCTGGCCATCGGCGCCGGACACGCGCGATTGCAGCGGGGGGACAGTGGTTTTGGTGGGGCCGTCGGGGACGGTCTGGCTCACGGTCACCACGTCCATCGGCGGCAGTGCGCCGTCGGAGGTCGACGCGGGGGGCTCGGCGAGCCTTTGCTGATTGTCGTTGATGCTCAACATGATCCAGACCGCCGCACCGATCGCGGCGAGCACGATCAGCGCGCCCAGCGCACCGGCCAGGATCGGGGTCGACGAATTGCGTTGCGAGGGAAGGGGTAACGGAGCGGACGGGTGGGTGTAGCCGGAGCGGGTCGGGAGGCCGCGCTGGGTGGCTTGGAAGCGGGCGGGATCGGGGGTGGTCGCCCGGTGCGCGGTCGACGAGGGGGCGGGGTCCGCGTCGGGGCCGGTTACTCGACGGGTCGACTCGGGGCCGGTGACCCGGCGGGTCGAGTGGGGGCCGTCGGGGTCCCGGCGTATCGGGCTGGCCGGTCTGGCGCCGTGGTGGTCCAGTCCGGCGGACAGCAGAGGGTCCGCGGATGCGCTCCAGGCCAGGGGCTTCGCGAGCGGGTCGGAGGAGTGCTGGCCGGGCCTGGCGTTCGCGTCGGGGGATGAAGCGCGCGATGTCAGTGGGTTCTTCAGGTCGGAGGACGCCGCAGCGCCTCGCCTCGGCGCGGGAAAGCTCGGCCCGACCGAACTCCTCGGCGCCGGAGAACTCGGGTCGGCCGGACGTGGGGAGTTCAGGTCGGCGGACGCGGCTGCCGAACCACGAGCCGATTGGGAGCTCAGGTCGGCGGAACCGCGAGCCGGTGGGGAGCTCGGGTCGGCCGACACAGCTTCCGAACCGCGAGTTTCCGGTGGGGAGTCCGGGTCAGCGGGTACGACTGCCGAACCGCGAGTTGTGGGCGGGGAGTTCGGGTCGGCGGGTACGACTGCGGAGCCCCGGGTCGTCGGCGGGGAATTCGGGTCATCTGTTCGGGACGGTGAGGGGTGCGCGCCGGTGATCGACAGTCGCGGGCCCGATACCGTTGGCGGAGTGGAACGTTCGGCCTGCAGGACCGCCGCACGGGCCGCCCGGGCCAGGTCGACGGGGGACGCGTAGCGGTCGGCGGGACGTTTGGCCATGCCTCGTTCGATGACCGCGTCGAAGGTGGTCAGGCTCGGGTCCGCGGCGCTGGGGCGGGGCGGGGGCGCCATCTGGTGCGAGCCGATCGCGCCCGCGAGGCTGTTCACCGGGAACGGCACCCGGCCGACCAGGCATTCGTACAGCACACAGGTCAGCGCGTAGGTGTCCATGGACGGCGACATCGGCACGCTGTCGAATCGTTCCGGCGCCATGTAGGCCATCGAACCCACGGCGCTGCCCGCGCTGGTGAGCTGCGGGTCGGTGGCGGTGTGGGCGATGCCGAAGTCGACCAGGTAGGCGAACAGGTTGCCGGTGAGCAGGATGTTGCCGGGTTTCACGTCGCGGTGGATCAGGCCGACCTCGTGCGCGGCGTCCAGCGCGAACGCGATCTGCTCCACCACCTGCACCGCCTCGACGGGGGTGAGCCTGCCGTACTGCAGCAGCCGTTCCTTGAGGTCCACGCCTTTGACCAGGCGCATGTCGATATAAAGAACACCGTCGACCTCGCCCCAGTCGTGCACCGGGATGACGTGCGGTTCCTGCACGCTGGCCATGGCCTGTGATTCGCGGCGGAAGCGCTGCACGAAAGTGGGGTCAACGGCCAGTTCGCGGTTGAGCATCTTGAGGGCGACTACCCGATTCTTGGAGGTGTCGTACGCCTCGTAGACCTCCCCCATACCGCCGACTCCGAGAAGTCTGCGAATTTCATAGCGCCCGAACATCGAGCCCGCCATCGCTCCGCCGGCCATTACTGCAGGCTACCCGGGTACGGACAGGTCTGTCATGTAAGCCAACCGCCACGGGTACCCCTTCGTGACCGACACCCGGTACCGGTAGTCCCGACTCGCCGAGAAGGTGTGATCTGCGACCCGTAAAGTCGTGGGCAGAACTACGCAAGAAGTCGCGGCGCACCTGGTGGGCCGCGCAAGGAGCACACGTGTCACTCGATCAGCCATTGGCCCCGCTACCCACGGAGGGCACGGGTTTCGCCACGGCGTGGCCCGTCCGGGTCGGCGACGTGGATCCCTATCAGCGACTGCGCCTGGACGCGGTATCGCGCTATCTGTCCGATATCGCCTGGGAAGAACTGACGCAGACGGCGCTGCACCTGACCGATCCCACCTGGATCGTGCGGCGCACCGTCATCGACGTGATCCGCCCGATCACCTGGCCCGACCACGTCCACCTCGAACGCTGGTGTTCGTCGATGTCGACGCGCTGGACGAACATGCGCACGCGGATCACCAGCCAGGACGGCGGCCTGATCGAAACCGAGGGATTCTGGATCAACCTCAGCGAATCCAGCAACCTGCCCTCCCGGATCAGCGACGACGGCCTGGCCTACCTCGCCCGCTCCACCGACGAACACCGCCTGCGCTGGCGCCCCTACCTCACCGATCCGGCACCCCGCGAATCCGAGAAGGACCTGCCGTTCCCGGTCCGCGCCACCGACATCGACCAGTTCAACCACGTGAACAACGCCTGCTACTGGCAGGCCGTGGAACAGTTCCTGGTCGACTACCCGAAGCTGGTCGCGGGGCCGCATCGGGCGGTGATCGAGTACGTGGCGCCGGTGCTGGCACGCGAACACATCACTGTGCGCGCACGGTACGAACCGGGCGACCGGACCGGGCAGATGGTGCTGCGACTGTGGTTCGTGGTCGGTGGGGTCACGACAACAGTCGTCAAAATCATGCCGCTGCCTGTGTAGATTTGCGGCTGGTGCCGCGGTTCTCGGCGCTGAACTCCACCTCTTCCCTCCCTACGGGCACTCCTTCGTCGCACCCTTCGGTCAGTCCATCGGCGGAGGCGCGCCGAGAACAAGATCCGGCGCCCGGCAGGGATTTGGGGCCCTGCCGGGGTGACGGCTAACCCTTTGCGGCCTTCAGCAGGTCGGCGCGGGTGGTGAACTTGACGCGGGGGCGGCCCGCTGCCTTGCCTGCGGCTTTTTCGGCCTGGTCGATGGTTTTCCAGGCTTTGCGGTCGACCAGGTCGGGTTGGCGTTGGGCCAGCAGGGCGCGCAGGGCGGCGCGGTCGCCGGTCGGGGCGGTGAGTTTGCCCCCGATGAAGTCGGCGATCAGGGCTTCCACGGTTTCCTCGGCGTCGGCGCGGTTGGAGCCGATCACGCCGCGTGGGCCGCGTTTGATCCAGCCCGAAACGTAGACGCCCGCAAGGGGTTCGGTCGCGTCGATGACTCGGCCGTGTTCGCTGGGGACGGTGCCGCGACGGTCGTCGAAGGGCAGGCCCGCGACGGGTTCGCCGCGGTAGCCGATCGAGCGCAGGACCAGCCCGGTGTCGAGGGTTTCGGTGCGGTCGGTGGGGGTGGCCACCAATTGACCGTTGTCGGAAGTCAATTCGTTGTGGACGAATTCGATCCCGGTGACCGCGTCGGTGCCGTGGACCGCCGTCGGGGTGGCGAGGTAGCGGAACACGATCCGCTTGTTCGCCGGGTCCGATTCCGCGGTCGAATACTCTTGCGCCAGTTCGTACTTCAAGCGCAGCGAGGGTTCGATGTTCGGGTCGTCGAGGATCGCGCGACTGTGCGGGTCGAGTTCGATCTCGGCGGGGTCGACGATCACGTCGATGCCCTTGCGATGGGTCAGGGCCAGGAACTCCGGGGAGCTGTAGGCGGCTTGCAGGGGGCCACGGCGGCCGAGGATCACGACCTCGCGAATGTTGCTGCGGCGCAGTGCGTCCAGAGCGTGGTCGGCGATGTCGGTCTTGGCGAGTTCGTCGGGGTCGGCGGTGAGCACGCGGGCCACATCGAGGGCGACATTGCCGTTGCCCACGATCACCGCCCGCTCGCCGGACAGATCGAACTCGCGATCGGCGAAGTCGGGATGGCCGTTGTACCAGGCCACGAACTCCGTGGCCGAATGACTGCCGGGCAGGTCCTCACCGGGAATGTCGAGCGAACGGTCACTCGAGGCGCCGACGGCGTAGATCACCGCGTGATGGTGGTCCAGGAGCTCGGCGTGGTCGATGTGTTCACCGACCTCGACATTGAGGTAGTACTGCAGCGTGTCGCGCCGGAACGCCGACTCGAACATCTCCGCCACGCCCTTGGTGCCCGCGTGATCGGGCGCCACGCCCGCGCGGACCAGACCCCACGGCGTCGGCAGCCGGTCGAACATCTCGATCTCGACATCGCTGCGCCGCAGCAGTTCGTCGGCGGCATAGCAAGCCGCGGGGCCCGCGCCGACGATCGCCACGCGCAAGGTGCCCAGACTCTTCGGCGGGCGCGTCGGCGTGGTCAGCGGGTCGAAGTTCGACTCGAGCGGGTGACGCTGGAAGTAGGCGGCGTTGATCTCGCGATACCGAGACAGCGAGGCCAGCAGGTCATCCTCGGAGAAGATCGCGTCCACCGGGCACGCGTCGACGCAGGCACCGCAATCGATGCAGGTGTCGGGGTCGATGTACAGCATCTCCGCGGTGGCGAACTCCGGTTGGTCCGGAGTCGGGCGGATGCAATCGACCGGGCATTCGGTGACGCAGCTGGCGTCGTTGCAACAACGCTGCGTGATGACGTAGGCCATAGGTGCAGATCCTCGAAATGTGTGGTCGGGAGCTCGAGACGCCCTCGACGCGGCCCGCGGCTTGCTCGGCCACGAACACATCGACGGTGACGCAGCTTTCAGTGTGCCTCGAGTGTGACCGCGACCTCACCGCTGCCCGGCATTACGGTGGTCCCATGGCGTCGACACTGATCTTGATGCGGCACGGAAAATCGGCCTACCCCGACAATGTGGCCGACCACGCGCGCCCGCTGGCACCACGCGGCGAACGCGAGGCGGCGCTGGCAGGCGACTGGCTACGCGCCACCCAACCCCCGATCGACGCCGTGCGCTGCTCCACCGCCGAACGCACCAGGCAGACCCTGGCGGCCACCGGCATCACCGCGCCGGTCGAATACACCGACGACATCTACGACGCGAACCCGCACACGCTCATGGAACTGATCGGCCTCACCGACGACTCCATCTCGACGCTGCTGCTGGTAGGTCACGTGCCCGGAATCCCCTGGACCGCATGGGAACTGGCGGGCAACCGCGAATCCGATCAGGCCACCGAACTGAGCCGCAAGTTCCCCACCTCGGCGCTGGCGGTGCTCGAATTCGACCTGCCGTGGGCGCAGATCGGCACCGGCACGGGCGAACTCACGTCCTTTCACGTGCCACGCTGAACTCACCTCAGCGATGGGCCTACTTCAGTAACTTGCCTCCGACGACGATGCCGACGCCCAGTAACGCCAGCAGTACGAAGGCGACGAAACCGTTCGTCAACCACCAGACCACCCCGAGCACGAGTACCGCCGGTGCCACCGCGATCGCGGTGATCACCGGGCTCTCCTTGACCGTTTCCCAAGCCGAGCGGGCCCTGACGCGGTCGATGTCCTTACCAGCCATGTGATCCACACTACGTTTCTGTCGGTCCCCGGTGTCATGCTTGCTCGCATGGATTGGAAAATCGAACTCGTTGCCATCCCGGTCACCGACGTCGACCGGGCCAAAGACTTCTACGTCAGTATCGGCTTCAACGCCGATCACGACCACACCCCGAGCCCGGACATCCGCTTCGTACAACTCACCCCACCGGGCTCGGGCTGTTCGATCTGCATCGGCACCGGCCTCACCAGCGCCGCACCCGGCAGCGTCGAGGGCATGCAGATGGTCGTGCCCAGCGCCCAAAAAGCCTACGAACAACTCACCGCGGCCGGCGTCGAAGCAACCCCCGTCCAAGACATGGGCTGGGGCCTGTTCACCTTCTTCGCCGACCCCGACGGCAACAAGTGGGCCGTCCAGGAGCTGCCCGACTACAGCTGACTTCGCCGCACCTGTGGAATCGAGGCTTGCTTGGAGTGCACTCCAGGTCGATAGCGTCTGAGGAAGTTCCACGGGAAGGGACGAGTCACGATGGATCAGGACGCGGTCGCGCGGACCGACGGCAATGAACACGAGCGCCCGAAGTATTCGATCGGCCAGGTGGCCGAACGGACGGGTCTCAGCCGCGACACCCTGCGCTGGTACGAACGGATCGGGCTGATGAGCTACATCGGCCGCGACCACACCGGCAACCGCCGGTTCAGCGACCGCGACCTGGAATGGCTGGCACTGATCGGGCGACTACGCCTGACCGGTATGCCGGTAGCCGACATGATCCGCTACGCCGAACTGGTCCGGGCAGGTGAACAGACCTACCCGGACCGGCTGGCCATGTTTCGGCAGACCCGATCCGACGTGCTCGACAAGATCGCGGAACTACAGCAGACCGTGGCCGTGCTCGACTACAAGATCGCCATCTACGAGGGGCGATCCGACCTGTCGCGCCCGACCACGATCACCGCGCCTCCCAGCGATGGGGGCGCCACATGAGCACCGCCGCCACTGATGGTCACGCTCAGCGGTTTTCGGCCAGCAGGGCGTCCAGCGCGCGGTAGCTCTCGTTGAGGCCGCCTTCCATGCCGGAGGCGAGCATCCCCGCGCATTCCTCGGCGGTGTGGAAGATGCCGTCGGTGGTGACGCGGGTGCGGCCGTTGCCCAGGTCGGTGAAGGTGGTGGTGTCGATGCTGATGTGGGCGGGCATACCGTCCCATTCGAAGGACTGCACGATGCGTTCCTTCGGGGTGATCTCGCGGAAGCGGCCTTCGAAACCGTAGGCTTCGTCGCCTTCGTGTTCGACGAAACGCCAGTGGCCGCCCTTGCGGAACTCCCAGCGTTCGACGTCGAGCACATGGCCGCGACCCCACCAGCGCGACAGTTGCTCGATGCGGCTGTAGGCGTCCCACACCCGGTCCAGCGGTGCGTCGAAATCGCGTTCGATGTGGACTTCGCGGTCGGAGGTGGAGGTGACGACCGCGTCCTTGATCGTGGTGCTCATTGCTGTGGCTCCGTTCGTTGCAGGAATTCACCGAGACGGTCCATCCGGGCTTCCAGCATCTGCCGGTAACCCTGCATCCAGGCCACCTCACGATCGAAGACATGCTCGCCGATTCGGCAATACCGAACCCGCCCACGCTTCTCGGTGACCACCATGCCCGCGTCCTCGAGCAGCCCGATGTGCTTGGAGATGCCGGTCAACGTCATCTCGAACCGTTGCGCCAACTCACTGACACTGGCGGGCCCACGCCCGAGCTGCTCGAGGATGCCCCGCCGGGTGGGGTCCGCGAGCGCCCCGAACGAGGCGTCTAGGAAGTCATACTGAACCATCTAGTTCAGTATTGCGCGAGGATGCTCGTCGGTCAACCCCTTCGGCGAAACTGTGGACATTCTTCGATCGCTACTACTACGCTTTGTCGTAGACCTGTTGGTGGGACCGATCGCAGGGGGAAACTCATGGACAAGACCACGTGTTGCATCGTCGGCGGTGGCCCCGCGGGCACGATGACCGGCCTGCTGCTGGCCAGAGCCGGCGTCGAAGTCACTGTGCTGGAAAAACATTCCGACTTCCTCCGAGACTTCCGCGGCGACACGGTGCACCCGTCCACCATTCGACTGATCGACGAACTGGGCCTGGGCGCCGCATTCGCCGAGTTGCCACGCTCCGAGCTGACCCGGATGCGCATGTACGCGGGCGACCGCATGGTCGTGGCCGCCGACCTCACGCGCATTCCCGGCAGGTACCGGCACATCGCCATGGTGCCGCAATGGGACTTCCTCGACCTGCTGACCAGGTCCGCAGCCGAAGAGCCGACCTTCACTTTGCGGATGCGCTCGACCGTGACCGGACTGATCGACGAGGCGGACCGAGTGGCCGGCGTGCGCTACGTCGACGCCGACGGCAACGAACAGGCTCTGCACGCCGACCTCGTGATCGCCTGCGACGGACGCGATTCCGTGGCGCGCGAGGCAGCGGGACTGCGGCAGCAGATGGAGGACGTGCCGATGGACATGTGGTTCTTCCGCATCCCGAAAGCCGTCGACGACACCGACGGCGGGGCCGTGCAAGCCCGCTTCACCAACGGCAACTCCGCCGTCGCCATCGACCGCGGCGACTACTACCAAACCGGCTACATCATCGAAAAGGGCTGCGACGCACAGCTTCGTGCCGCACACGACGTGGCGTGGCTGCGCGATCGCATCACCGAACTGTTCGGCTGGCCCGCCGAGTCGACGGCAGCCATCCAGACCTGGGACGACGTCGTGCTGCTCGAGGTCACCGTCGGCATGCTCGAACGGTGGTACGTGCCCGGACTGCTGTGCATCGGCGATGCCGCGCACACGATGTCACCGGTCGGCGGCGTCGGCGTGAACCTCGCCGTCCAGGACGCCGTGGCGGCCGCGCGCATCCTGGCGCAGCCACTGCTCGACGGCACCGTGCAGACCGCCGACCTGGACAAGGTGCAGCGCAGGCGGCGGCTGCCCGCGAGTTTCACCCAGCGATCCCAGCGCGGCGAGCACGACATGCTCATCGCGCCCGCGCTGCGCGGAACCCTGCACACCGCTCCCCTGCCGTTGCGCCTGGTGGACTCCGTGCCCGCGCTCGCCGGTCTCACCGCCTATCTCGGCGGCATCGGACTGCGCCCGGAGCACGCGCCGGAGTTCGCGCGACGGCCGCGATCCGGCGCCGAATCGACGGGCACCATGACCTGAACCGGTGGGGCGACCCCGCCTACAGCACCGCAGGTTGTCACCCCTTTCCGCTACCGTGAACAGCAGAGGAATCCGCACGGGTGGGTGGTGATGGAGATGGTGTTCGACCCGCTGGCCGACATCGAACGCGCGCTGGCCGAGCAGGCCGGGTGGACGTGGTTCGACGACTACCTGCTGTATACGTGCGGGGTGGCGGATCTGCTGGCGCGTGGGGAGGTCGCGTTGATTCCGGCTGCGGCGACGCGGGTGCGGATGCAGCCCGGTGAGGTGTGTCTGGCCGACGGGCCGGTCAACTGGTACACGTGGCGTACCACTCGATGGGTGCTCGAGCGGGCCGGGTCGGTGATGATCTCGGACCGGCGATTACATCTGACCAATCCCGAGCGGTCGTTCTCGCTGCACTGGTCGGCGCTCGAGTCGATCGACCTCACCGCGCCGGACCGGATCGGGTGTCGGTTTCCCGACCGGGACGGCAAGTGGCAGCAGATACAGGTCCATACGCCGTGGGCGGCACTGCTTTTCGTCACCGGGGCGCTGCGGCATTTTCCGCATCATCCGCTGTTGAAGTCCGGGGCGTGGTTGCCGTCGGGGTTCGAGGACAAGTGTCATCTGGCGGGCAAGAAGTGTCCGAAGGTGCGTGCGCTGGGCTGACAGCACAGGTCTTCAGCGTTGTCGCGCGCGATAGGCCGCGACGGCGTTGCGATTGCCGCAGGCGGTGCTGCAGTAACGGCGGGATCGGTTGCGGGACAGGTCCAGTACCAGGCCCTGGCAGTCCGCGTCGGCGCAGACCGACAGGCGGCTGAGGTCGTCGGCGCGGATCACGTCGATCATGGCCATGGCGGTTTCGACGGCGATGCGGACCGGCAGTGGAGCCTGGTTCGGGACGGCGTGCACGTGGTAGTCGACGTCGCCGTGGCGGACCAGTTGCGGGAGAGCGCGATGTTCGGCCAGCGTCTCGTTCACCAAGGTGACGGCGGTGGCTCGGTCGCTGGTGAGCATGCTCCGCAGGGGCGCGCGTAGGGCGCGGACGGCGGCCAGTTCGGCGGGATCGCCGGTGTGCACGCCCGTGTAGTCGTGCCGGTGGAAGAACTCTTCGAGCTGGGCCGTTTCGGTCAAGGTGTCTGGATCTTCGGCGGAATTGACCAGTTCTACCGCCGCCAGCAGGGCCGCTTCGGTGTCATGAGCAAAAACCATGTTGACACATTACCTCATCGCGCTTACCGTCATTAGTCATGGACACTTTGACTCATGACCGCGCGGCGAGCCGGATCCGAACCGGGTTGCTGTTCGCTCTCGCCTCGGCGACCTCGTTCGGCATGTCGGGGCCGCTCGCGCGCGGACTCATGGACGCGGGGTGGAGTGCGGCCGCGGTCGTCGCGGCACGCGTGTTGCTCGCCGGAGTTGTCCTGCTGCCCTTGGCAATTCACCAGTTGAAAGGCAACTGGCCGCTGGTGCGTGCCAACGCCAGGCTCATCGCGGTCTACGGTTTGATCGCCGTGGCGGGCACCCAACTCGCCTACTTCAACGCGGTCGCGCGCATGGAGGTCGGCACCGCGTTGCTGATCGAATTCGCTGCCCCGATCGCCATCGTCGGCTGGCTGTGGGCGCGTCATCGTCAGCGGCCGGGCGCGGCTACCATCGCGGGCGCCGCCCTCGGTATCACCGGGCTGATCCTGGTCCTGGACGTGCTGTCCGGGGTGTCGCTCGATCCGATCGGGATCGTGTGGGCACTGGGTTCGATGGTCGGTGCCGCCACGTACTTCCTGCTGTCCGCCGAAGGCGGCGAACTCCCCGGCACCGTCCTGGCCGCAGGCGGCCTCCTGATCGGCGGCGCGACCCTGCTCCTCGCCGGCGCCCTCGGCATCGTCCCCCTACACGCCACCACAAACCCCGCCGTCTTCGCCGATTTCACCACCCCCTGGTGGATCCCGATCCTGCTCATCGGCATAGTCACCGCCGCCATCGCCTACGTCACCGGCATCGCCGCCACCCGCCACCTAGGCTCCCGCCTGGCCTCCTTCGTAGCCCTCACCGAAGTCCTAGCCGCCCTCATCTTCGCCTGGCTCCTCCTAGGCGAAGCCCCTCGCCCCATCCAACTACTGGGCGGCGCCCTGATCCTCATCGGAGTAATCACCGTCCGCCTCGGCGAACCCACCCCGCCCGTCCCTCTGGGCAACCCGGAAACGCCCGCCGACACCATCGACGAACCCGTGTCGCAATGACCGAGTCGAGCTACCTGGTGTCGAGGTATTCGTCCGGTGTGATGGTCAGCGCGGTGCCGGGCATCGCGATCGTCAGCAGTCCGGTGTCGGCCGCCCAAGTCACATGGACCTCGGCTGCCGGGTAAGGGACGTTGTAAAGCAGTCCACGATTGGGCGAGGTCCCGATGACGATGTCGTGCTCGGTGGCCAACAGTCCTGGCGTTGTGCGGTGGTACACGCAGTACTCCGTGTTGCCTTGCCGACTACAACTCACCACGATCTGGTCCGACATCACATCCGCGGTGACTCGGTAGACGGTGAACACCGTCGCCAGCACGCCAATTATCGCGAACACGACAACCACTATCTGAGCCTTCACACGGGGACTCTACGCACAATTCGGTGACAGCCACCCGGCGAACGCCACAAAAACGGCCCCCGCTCTCGAAAGAGCGGGGGCCGAAATCTGTTGGCTGCCTACTGCTTAGCGGTAGTCGCTGAAGCCGTAGTCGTCCAGCGGCACTGCTGCGCCGGTGGAGGAGCCGAAGCTGTCCGGGGAGTAGTAGGTGTCGTCGTAGGACGGCACCGCGTACGCCGCGGCACGGGCTTCTTCGGTCGGCTGCACCTGGATGTTGCGGTAACGGTTGATACCGGTACCGGCCGGGATGAGCTTGCCGATGATCACGTTTTCCTTCAGGCCGATCAGCTTGTCGGAGCGGCAGTTGATCGCCGCGTCCGTCAGCACTCGGGTGGTCTCCTGGAAGGAAGCCGCCGACAGCCACGAATCGGTGGCCAGCGACGCCTTGGTGATACCCATCAGCACGGGACGGCCCGAGGCCGGCTCGCGGCCTTCGGCCACCACGCGACGGTTCGAGTTCTCGAACTCGGCGCGCTCGGTGAGCGAGCCGGGCAGGAACTCGGTCGCACCCGAATCGATGATCGTCACACGACGCAGCATCTGGCGAACGATGACCTCGATGTGCTTGTCGTGGATCGACACACCCTGCGAGCGGTAGACCTCCTGGACCTCGTGGACCAGGTGGACCTGCACCTGACGGGGACCCATCACGCGCAGCACCTCGTGCGGATCGGCAGCGCCCTCGAGCAGCTGCTGACCCACCTCCACGTGGTCACCGTCGGTGAGCAGACGCTCGGAGCCGTCGTCGTGCTTGAACACCCGCAGACGCTGACGCTTCGAGAGCTTGTCGTAGACGACTTCCTCGGACCCGTCATCAGGGATGATCGTGATCTTGTAGAAGCGGTCGTCGTCCTCGAGCCGCACCCGACCCGAGACCTCCGCGATCGGCGCCTTGCCCTTGGGGACACGGGCCTCGAAGAGCTCCTGAACACGCGGCAGACCACCGGTGATGTCGTCGCCGGCGACGCCACCCTGGTGGAAGGTACGCATGGTCAGCTGGGTACCGGGCTCACCGATGGACTGGGCCGCGACGATGCCGACGGCCTCGCCGATGTCGACCAGCTTGCCGGTGGCCATCGAACGGCCGTAGCAGGTGGCGCAGACGCCGGTGCCGGTGGTGCAGGTCAGCACGGAGCGGACCTTCACCTCGGTGATACCGGCCTCGAGCAGCGCCTCCAGCGCGGGGTCGCCGAGGTCGGCGCCCTTCGCCACGATGACGTTGCCCTTGGCGTCGACCGCGTCCTGCGCCAACGTACGGGCGAAGGTCGAGGTTTCCACGTGGGCGTCACGGATGATCGTGCCGTCGGCCAGCTTCTCCGCGATCGGGACCACGATGCCGCGCTCGGTGCCACAGTCCTCTTCGCGGACGATGACGTCCTGCGACACGTCGACCAGACGACGGGTCAGGTAACCCGAGTCCGCGGTACGAAGCGCGGTATCGGCCAGACCCTTACGAGCACCGTGCGTGTTGATGAAGTACTCGAGCACGGTCAGGCCCTCACGGAACGAGGACTTGATCGGGCGCGGGATGAACTCACCCTTCGGGTTCGTCACCAGGCCCTTCATACCCGCCAGGGTACGAGTCTGGGTGAAGTTACCCGTGGCGCCGGAGTCGACGATCGTGATGATCGGGTTGTCCGGCGGGTAGTGGGTGCGCAGTGCGGCGCCCACTTCCTCGGTGGCTTCCTGCCAGATCTTGACCAGCGCGTTGTTGCGCTCGGCGTGATCGAGCGCACCACGCTGGTACTTCTTCTCGATCAGGTCCGCCATCGACTCGTAGCGTTCCATGATCTCGGGCTTCTCCGGCGGAACGAGCACGTCCGTCATGGAGACGGTGACACCCGAACGCGTGGCCCAGTAGAAGCCGGCGTCCTTGAGCTTGTCCACGGTCTGCGCGACAACGATCATCGGGTAACGCTCAGCGAGATCGTTGATGATCGTGGCCTGACGCTTCTTCGGCATCGGCTCGTTGATGAACGCGTAATCCGCGGGCAGCAGCTCGTTGAAGATCACGCGACCCAGCGTGGTCTCGGCCAGCCAGGCCTGCCCACGCTTCCAACCATCGGGGAACAGTTCGTTCTCGATGTCACGCGGCGGACGCTGCTCGGTCAGTCGCACCTTGATGGTGGACCGCACGGTCAGCTCGCCACGATCCACGGCCATCTGCGCCTCGGCGGGCGAGGAGTAGACGCCGTACTCGGGCTCGTCCTTGGTCGCCGGACGGTAGGTGCCCGCACCGTTCTCGTCGAGACGAGTCAGGTAGAACAGGCCCGTCACCATGTCCAGACGGGGCATCGCCAGGGGGCGACCCGACGCCGGGGACAGGATGTTGTTCGACGACAGCATCAGGATGCGTGCCTCGGCCTGCGCCTCCGCGGACAGCGGAAGGTGCACGGCCATCTGGTCACCGTCGAAGTCGGCGTTGAACGCCTCACACACGAGCGGGTGCAGCTGGATGGCCTTGCCTTCGACCAGCTGGGGCTCGAAGGCCTGGATGCCCAGGCGGTGCAGGGTGGGCGCGCGGTTCAGCATCACCGGGTGCTCGGCGATGACCTCTTCGAGGACATCCCACACCTGGGCACGCTGACGCTCGACCATCCGCTTGGCGGACTTGATGTTCTGCGCGTGGTTCAGATCCACCAGACGCTTCATGACGAACGGCTTGAACAGCTCGAGCGCCATCAGCTTCGGCAGACCACACTGGTGCAGCTTGAGCTGCGGACCGACGACGATGACCGAACGGCCCGAGTAGTCGACACGCTTGCCGAGCAGGTTCTGACGGAAACGACCCTGCTTGCCCTTGAGCAGATCGCTCAACGACTTCAGCGGGCGGTTACCCGGTCCGGTGACCGGACGGCCACGACGGCCGTTGTCGAACAGGGCGTCGACCGACTCCTGCAGCATCCGCTTCTCGTTGTTGACGATGATCTCGGGCGCACCCAGATCGATCAGTCGCTTGAGGCGGTTGTTGCGGTTGATCACGCGGCGGTACAGGTCGTTCAGGTCGGAGGTGGCGAAACGGCCACCGTCGAGCTGAACCATCGGACGCAGCTCCGGCGGGATCACCGGGACAGCATCCAGCACCATGCCCATGGGCGAGTTGCCGTTGGTCTGGAAGGCCGCGACGACCTTCAGACGCTTCAGCGCACGCAGCTTCTTCTGGCCCTTGCCGCTGCGAATGGTCTCGCGCAGCTTCTCGGCCTCGGCGTTGATGTCGAAGTTCTCCATCAGCTTCTGGATGGACTCCGCACCCATGGCGCCGGTGAAGTACTCGCCGTAACGGTCGACGAGCTCGCGGTAGAGCACCTCGTCGACGATGAGCTGCTGAACCGACAGCTTGGTGAAGGTGGTCCAGATCTCGTCGAGACGGTCCAGCTCACGCTGCGAGCGGTCGCGCAGCTGACGCATTTCGCGCTCGCCGCCGTCCTTGACCTTGCGACGCACGTCGGACTTGGCGCCCTCGGCTTCCAGCTCGGCCAGATCGGCTTCGAGCTTCTGCGCGCGGGCCTCGAGGTCGGCGTCGCGCTGATCGGCGACAGCCTTCTTCTCGACCTCCATCTCGGCTTCGAGCGTGGAGAGCTCGTTGTGACGCAGCTCCTCGTCGACACCGACGATGACGTAGGCGGCGAAGTAGATGATCTTCTCGAGATCCTTCGGCGCCAGGTCGAGCAGGTAACCCAAGCGCGACGGAACGCCCTTGAAGTACCAGATGTGGGTAACGGGAGCGGCCAGTTCGATGTGGCCCATCCGCTCGCGACGCACCTTGGCGCGAGTTACCTCGACACCACAGCGCTCACAGATGATGCCCTTGAAGCGGACACGCTTGTACTTGCCGCAGTAGCACTCCCAGTCCCGGGTGGGACCGAAGATCTTCTCGCAGAAGAGGCCGTCCTTCTCAGGCTTCAACGTGCGGTAGTTGATGGTCTCCGGCTTCTTCACCTCGCCGTAGGACCACTGGCGGATGTCGTCGGCGGAGGCAAGGCCGATCCGGAGTTCATCGAAGAAGTTGACGTCTAGCACGTAACTTCCTTTCCCCTATTCGGGTCGAATTCGAGCAAAAGTTCACTAGTAGTCGAGCGCGGTGCGCGGTGCGGTCGCTTCCACAGCGACCGCACCGCCTACCACCTAGTTCGCCAGATCGTCGATGGTTGCCGCTTCGTTCCTGGACAGGTTGATGCCCAGGTTCGCCGCGGCGCGCTCCAGATCCTCGTCTTCGCCGCCGCCCATCTCGATCGCGGCGCCGTCCGAAGACAGCACCTCGACGTTGAGGCACAGTGACTGGAGTTCCTTGAGGAGCACCTTGAACGACTCCGGAATGCCCGGCTCCGGAATGTTCTCGCCCTTGACGATGGCCTCGTAGACCTTCACACGGCCGACCACGTCATCGGACTTGATGGTCAGGAGTTCCTGCAGCGTGTACGCCGCGCCGTAGGCCTGCATGGCCCAGCACTCCATCTCACCGAATCGCTGACCACCGAACTGCGCCTTACCACCCAGCGGCTGCTGCGTGATCATCGAGTACGGACCGGTCGAACGCGCGTGGATCTTGTCGTCGACCAGGTGGTGCAGCTTCAGGATGTACATGTAACCGACCGCGACCGGGTACGGGAACGGCTCACCCGAACGACCGTCGAACAGCGTGGACTTGCCGTCGGCGTTGACCATCCGCTCACCATCACGGTTGGGCAGGGTCGAACCGAGCAGACCGGTCAGCTCGTTGTCCTTGGCACCGTCGAACACCGGGGTGGCGATGTTGGAATCGGCCGGAGCCGCCAGCATCTCCTCGGGCAGCGTGGCCGCCCACTCGGGACGAGTGCCGTCCGCGGCCACGTCGATGTTCCAGCCGGCCTTACCGATCCAACCCAGATGGGTCTCGAGGATCTGGCCGATGTTCATACGACGGGGCACACCGTGGGTGTTCAGGATGATGTCGACCGGCGTGCCGTCGGGCATGAACGGCATGTCCTCCACGGGGAGGATCTTGCCGATGACGCCCTTGTTGCCGTGGCGACCGGCGAGCTTGTCGCCGTCCTGGATCTTGCGCTTCTGGGCCACGTAGACGCGGACCAGCTCGTTGACACCGGGAGGCAGATCGTCGTCGTCTTCACGCGAGAACACGCGAATGCCGATGACCTTGCCGGACTCACCGTGGGGCACCTTCAGCGAGGTGTCGCGCACTTCGCGCGCCTTCTCACCGAAGATGGCACGCAGCAGACGCTCTTCCGGGGTCAGCTCGGTCTCGCCCTTGGGCGTGACCTTGCCGACCAGGATGTCGCCGTCGCGCACCTCGGCACCGATGCGGATGATGCCGCGCTCGTCGAGGTCGGCCAGGACCTCATCGGACACGTTCGGAATATCGCGAGTGATCTCCTCGGCACCGAGCTTGGTGTCGCGGGCATCGATCTCGTGCTCTTCGATGTGGATCGAGGTGAGAACGTCCTCTTCCACGAGGCGCTGCGACAGGATGATCGCGTCCTCGTAGTTGTGGCCTTCCCACGGCATGATCGCGACGAGCAAGTTCTTGCCCAGCGCCATCTCACCGTTCTCGGTGCAGGGGCCGTCCGCGAGGACCTGCCCCTTCTCCACCCGATCGCCCTCGTCCACGATCGGACGCTGGTTCGAGCAGGTGCCCTGGTTCGACCGGTTGAACTTGCGCATCCGGTACGACTTGCGGCTGCCGTCGTCGGCCATCACGGTGACGTAATCGGCCGAGACCTCTTCGACGACACCGGGCTTCTCGTTGATCACGACGTCGCCGGCGTCCACGGCCGCACGCAGCTCCATACCGGTGCCCACGATCGGGGACTCGGAACGGATCAGCGGAACCGCCTGACGCTGCATGTTCGCACCCATGAGGGCACGGTTGGCATCGTCGTGCTCGAGGAACGGGATCATGGCCGTCGCGACCGACACCATCTGGCGCGGCGAGATGTCCATGTAGTCGACCTGAGCCGGGCTCACGAACTCGACCTCTTCACCGAGACGGCGAACAAGGACCTTCTCCTCGAGGAAGTGGCCCTCGTTGTCGACCGGCGAGTTGGCCTGGGCGCGAACGTACCGGTCCTCCTCGTCGGCGGTCAGGTACTTGACCTCGTCGGTGACCTTGCCGTCGACAACCTTGCGGTACGGAGTCTCGATGAAACCGAACGGGTTGACCCGCGCGTACACCGACAGCGAACCGATCAGGCCGATGTTCGGGCCTTCCGGGGTCTCGATCGGGCACATACGGCCGTAGTGCGACGGGTGGACGTCACGAACTTCCAGACCGGCACGCTCACGGGACAGACCACCCGGACCAAGTGCCGACAGGCGGCGCTTGTGGGTCAGACCCGACAGCGGGTTGTTCTGGTCCATGAACTGCGACAGCTGCGAAGTTCCGAAGAACTCCTTGATCGCCGCGACGACCGGGCGGATGTTGATCAGGGTCTGCGGCGTGATCGCCTCGACGTCCTGAGTCGTCATCCGCTCGCGAACCACACGCTCCATGCGGGACAGGCCCACGCGGATCTGGTTCTGGATCAGCTCACCGACGGTGCGCAGACGACGGTTACCGAAGTGGTCGATGTCGTCGACGCCGACGGGGACCTCTTCACCGCCGGGGGCGGTCATCGTGCGGTCACCGGCGTGCAGACGCACCAGGTACTCGATGGTGTCGACGATGTCTTCCTTGGTGAGAACCGAGGAAGTGACCGGCTTGTCGAGGTTGATGCCGAGCTTCTTGTTGATCTTGTAACGACCGACGCGAGCCAGGTCGTAGCGCTTCTCCTTGAAGAACAGGTTCTCCAACAGAGTCTGCGCGGACTCCTTCGTGGGCGGCTCGCCCGGACGCAGCTTGCGGTAGATATCGAGCAGCGCCTCGTCCTGGCCGGGAGTGCTGTCCTTCTCGAGGGTGGACATCATGATCTCGGAGAAGCCGAAACGCTCGACGATCTCTTCGGTGGTCATGCCCAGTGCCTTGAGCAGCACGGTAACCGGCTGACGACGCTTGCGGTCGATACGAACGCCGACGGTGTCGCGCTTGTCGACGTCGAACTCCAGCCACGCGCCACGTGACGGAATCACGCGCACGCTGTGCAGGTCCTTCTCGATCGTCTTGTCGATGTTGTGATCGAAGTAGACGCCAGGGGAACGGACCAGCTGAGAGACGACGACACGCTCGGTGCCGTTGATGATGAAGGTGCCCTTGTCGGTCATCATGGGGAAATCGCCCATGAACACCGTCTGGCTCTTGATCTCGCCGGTGTTGTTGTTGATGAACTCCGCGGTGACGAACAACGGCGCCGCGTAGGTCATGTCCTTCTCTTTGCACTCATCGATGGAGGCCTTGACCTCTTCGAAGCGCGGATCAGAGAACGACAGGGACATGGACCCGGAGAAGTCCTCGATCGGCGAAAGCTCTTCGAGCACCTCCTCGAGGCCGCCTGCGAGACCGACGTCGCCGCGAGCGGCTGCCTTCTCACGCCAGTCGGGTGTACCGACCAGCCAGGCGAACGAGTCCGTTTGTAGGTCGAGAAGTCCGGGCACCTCGAGGGGCTCACGGATCTTCGCGAACGAAACCCTCAACGGGGCTCCGGGGATACCAGCCTTGGTCTGGGTGGAGACTGCCAAGATGCGTCCTTCCAGCACCTCACGCGCGTCGCGTGGTGGTCCGCGACCGTCGCTTGTCTGCTACGAGTTCCGCTGGTTACGCACCCGATCGAAACCAGAACAAGCAGCAGCGGAAGTAACACCGGAAGGGTGGAACTTTCGTGTGCGAATCAAGGTGTGGACAGGAGGCAGCCAGCGCAACGTCCAAACTTACACCCCTAGGCAAGGGGGTGTCAACTTACCATCCGTGTGACTGCTCGCACGGATAACGCGCCGATGCTCCGGGACGCTGGCCGCGTCGGTGCAGTGGGCGCTGGCTTGCCCCTGTGGCAGGTGCTGGAAGCCCCTGGACGGCTATCACCGTTGTGAATAGGGTGACGGTTCGCAAGCGCCTCGTCAAGTGTTGCGAGGAGGTCTGTTCACGAACCGAGATCGCCTGAGCCGGTGGGCATCCCCCGCCCCCGACCGCGGCTATTTTACCCGCGACACGCCGTGTGCGCCAACCGTTTGACCTGCTGATAGACGGCTGTTTTCGCGCCCGTAACGCAGAACAGCCCCGGCCGGGTGGCCGAGGCTGCGCTGGGACGGGAAAGTCGCTCAGCCGTTGATCTGGCCGTGCGGAACGGTCTTGAAGGTCTCGGTGGGCTGATCGCTGCCACCGTAGTTCGCCATCACCTGCGTGTCGTTGTCGGTGGAATCCAGCGACTCACGAATCGCCACCTGCGCCGCGTGCGGCAGCGTGTGGATGATCTCGCGCACGCGCGCCTGCCGACGGAACACCGCCTGACGAGCCGGCATACCGGGCTCGGCCTTCATCTGCGGGATGATGCCGTCGATCTCCTCGGCGCCACCGTGATGGTGACCGGCGTCCACGAGCGCCTGCTCGCGCGCCATCTGCGCCTCGTCCTTCTCCTCGGACATACCGATCGGGCCGATCATGCGACCGTTGAGGAACTGCTTGACCACCGGCTCCTCGCTGGTGAGCAGCACCTCACGGGGACCGAACATCACCAGGTTGCGGCGGAACAACATGCCGATGTTGTCGGGCACGGTACGAGCCAGGTTGATGTTGTGCGTCACGATCAGGATCGTGGCGTCGATCTGCGCGTTGATGTTGAGCAGCAGCTGCGCCAGGTACGAGGTACGCACCGGGTCCAGACCCGAGTCGGGCTCGTCGACGAGGATGATCTGCGGGTCCAGCACCAGCGCGCGGGCCAGACCGGCGCGCTTGCGCATACCGCCGGAGATCTCGCCGGGCAGCTTGCCCTCGGCGCCGAGCAGACCGGTCAGCTCGAGCTTCTCCATGACGACCTGGCGGATCTGCGATTCCGTCTTCTTCGTGTGCTCACGAAGCGGGAACGCGATGTTGTCGTACAAATTCATCGAGCCGAACAGCGCGCCGTCCTGGAAAAGGACGCCGAACAGTTTCCGGATCTCGTACAGCTCCTTGTTGGAGCACGTCATGATATCGGTGCCATCGATGAAGATCGACCCACGCTCGGGCCGGAGCAAACCGATAAGCGACTTCAGGAACACCGACTTACCCGTACCCGAAGGCCCGAGCAATGCACTGACCTCACCCGAAGGGAGCGTGATCGACACGTCCTGCCAAATTCGCTGTGAACCGAAGGATTTGGTGACTCCCTCAGTCCTGACCTCGACGCCCACTGCTACCTCCATTGATCCCTGCGAGCACCCCACCCGCGTTCCCGCGCGCTCACATCACGGCGGTGCGCTGACTCTGTGGGTCCGGTCACTGTAACCCATCAGTGAGACGGGGCACACCCCTACATGACTGAAGAGTAACGTAGCCCGGCTCATACTGCCCGGACCACTGTCGCATGTCCGGACAAACAGCAAACGGGCGGCCCGAAAGGACCGCCCGTTCACAAAGCAGAAACCTCGAAAAGAGGGCTCCGAATTACTTGACGGAAACCTTGGCGCCGGCCTCTTCGAGCTTGGCCTTGGCAGCCTCGGCCGCGTCCTTGGCAACCTTCTCCAGGATCGGCTTCGGGGCGCCCTCGACCAGGTCCTTGGCTTCCTTCAGGCCCAGGCCCGAGACGATCTCACGGACCACCTTGATGACCTGGATCTTCTTGTCGCCGGCACCCTCGAGGATGACGTCGAACTCGTCCTGCTCCTCAGCGGCCTCGGCGGGGGCAGCACCGGCGGCAGCGACGGCCACGGGGGCAGCGGCGGTGACGTCGAAGGTGTCCTCGAAGACCTTGACGAACTCAGCGAGCTCGAGCAGGGTCAGCTCCTTGAAGGCGCCGATCAGTTCTTCGGTGCTCAGCTTTGCCATGGTGGTTCCTTTCGTGGTGTACCTCGCAGCGCATACGCACCGCGAAGCGGGTAATAGATGTCTTATTCGGCGTCAGCCGCGGGGGCTTCTTCGGCAGCAGGAGCGCCTTCGGCACTCGTGCGCTTCTCGAGCAGGGCCTGGGCGAGCCGGGCGACCTGCGAAGCGGGAGCGGCGAACAGCGCGGCAGCCTGCGAAGGCTTGGCCTTGAACGCACCGGCCAGCTTGGCCAGCAGCACCTCGCGCGAGTCGAGGTCAGCGATACGCTCGACCTCGGACACGGACAGCGCGCGGCCGTCCATGTACCCGCCCTTGATGACCAGGGCCTTGTTGTCCTTAGCGAACTGCTTGAGCGCCTTGGCGGCGTCGACCGGTTCACCCTGGATGAAGGTGATAGCGGTCGGGCCGACGAACAGCTCGTCCAGACCCGCCACGCCAGCTTCGCTAGCGGCGATCTTGACCAGGGTGTTCTTGGCGACGGAGTACGTAGCGCCCGCGCCGAGCGCGCGACGCAGCTCGGTGAGCTTGCCGACCGACAGGCCACGGTATTCCGTGACAACAGTGGCCGTGGAGTTCTTGAACTGCTCCGCGATCTCCGCGACAGCGGTGACCTTTTCAGGCTTCGCCATACTTCGCCTCCTCTCTGATGTCGGTTCGTTGATGCACTACCGAATCAGGGGCCAGCGACAAAACGAACGCCCCGGACGCAAGGCGTACCGGGGCGCAAAATAACTTTCGGCCTCAGCTCTGCCTGCGTGGGTCGCCAGCAATGTCGCTGGACCTTCGACCGATACCGAATCAACGGCATCGACGACCTACGGTCTTCGGTAGAACGATGGGGGTGGTCCTCGAAAGATGTATGCACATCTCGCATGACCGTTGACCAGTGTACGCACACCTACCCCCATCTGCCAAAACGGGGTACTGCTGCCCTGAATCATCAAGGGCAAGTTGGTCATTGAACGCCGTGAGGGCGGGAACGCTTGTCGCGTTCCCGCCCTCACGGATGCTCTAGGAGCTGGTCAGCCGAAGCTCACGCATCCTCGTCCAGGAGGTTGCGGGTGCGGTTCGTGTCCACCGGGATGCCCGGTCCGGTGTTCGTCGAAACCGTGATCTTCTTGACGTAGCGACCCTTGGCGGTCGACGGCTTCACACGCAGGATCTCGTCCAGCGCGGCGCCGTAGTTCTCCACCAGCTTGGCCTCGTCGAACGATGCCTTGCCGATGACGAAGTGCAGGTTGGCCTGCTTGTCGACGCGGAAGTTGATCTTGCCGCCCTTGATCTCGTTGACGGCCTTGGTCACATCGTTGGTGACCGTGCCCGTCTTCGGGTTCGGCATCAGACCACGCGGGCCCAGGACGCGCGCGATGCGGCCGACCTTGGCCATCTGATCCGGGGTGGCGATCGCGGCGTCGAAGTCGAGCCAGCCGCCCTGAATCCGCTCGATCAGGTCCTCGGCGCCCACGGCGTCGGCGCCGGCGGCCTCGGCCTCGGAAGCCTTCTCGCCTGCGGCGAACACGATGACGCGGGCAGTCTTACCGGTGCCGTGCGGCAGGTTGACGGTGCCACGGACCATCTGGTCGGCCTTGCGGGGATCCACGCCGAGACGGACGGCGACCTCGACGGTCGCGTCGGTCTTGGTGGTCGCGGTCTCCTTCGCCAGGCGCGCAGCGGCCAGCGGGGAGTACAGGGCGTCGCGATCGACCTTCTCAGCAGCGGCGAGGTACGCCTTGCTTCGTTTTGCCATGATTTTCTGTCCTTAAGTTTCTGGTTTCAGATGTGGTTTGTGTCGGGCCTGGCCGGCCCTCCCACATGTGAGCGAGACGCTCAGCCTTCGACGGTGATACCCATCGAACGCGCGGTACCGGCGATGATCTTCGCGGCCTGATCGAGATCGGTGGCGTTGAGATCCTCGGCCTTGGTCTTGGCGATCTCACGGACCTGGTCCATGGTGACCTTGGCGACCTTGGTCTTGTGCGGCTCAGCCGAGCCCTTCTGCACACCGGCGGCCTTGAGCAGCAGGCGAGCAGCAGGAGGGGTCTTCAGCTTGAAGTCGAACGTCCGGTCCTCGTACACCGAGATCTCGACCGGGATGACGTTGCCACGCTGCGACTCGGTCGCGGCGTTGTACGCCTTGCAGAACTCCATGATGTTGACGCCGTGCTGACCGAGCGCGGGGCCGACCGGAGGAGCCGGGTTAGCGGCGCCGGCCTGGATCTGCAGCTTGATGATCCCGGCGAGCTTCTTCTTCTTGGGGGGCATCTTTCTTCCTTGGCTTTCTGGGGTTCGGTTCCTTACGGTTGCCGTAAGCCTCGTATCCGCGCACGACCGGTCCCCGACAGGTATTGCGGGGAAGTCAGAGCACGAACTATCACACTCTACTTGACACGGTCGACCACTAGGCAATCGGGTGGCGACCAGCACAAACGCGAAACGGCACCGCCGGTGAGCGGTGCCGTTTCGCGAAAGCGGGAAAAACTAGATCTTGGAAACCTGGGTGAAGTTCAGCTCCACCGGGGTCTCGCGACCGAAGATCGACACCAGCACCTTGAGCTTCTGCTGCTCGGCGTTGACCTCGGAGATCGACGCGGGCAGCGTGGCGAACGGGCCGTCCATGACGGTGACCGACTCGCCGACCTCGAAGTCGACCTCGATGGTGGGCTTGCCCGACGCCGAGCTACCCGAATCCGAACCACCGGCGGCGGCCGCGGCGGCCTTCTTCTGCGCCTGCGCACCGGCCGGGACCAGGAACTTCACGACCTCGTTGATGGTCAGCGGGGTCGGCTTGGCGCCGGGGCCACCGCCGGTCATGCCGACGAAACCGGTGACACCGGGGGTGTTGCGCACCGCGCCCCACGACTCGTTGTTCAGTTCCATCCGGACCAGGATGTAGCCCGGCAGCACCTTGCGGTTGACGTTCTTCTTCTGGCCGTTCTTGATCTCGGTGACCTCTTCGGTGGGCACCTCGACCTGGAAGATGTAGTCCTCGAGGCCCAGGTTCTGCACGCGGGTCTCGAGATTGGTCTTGACCTTGTTCTCGTAGCCGGCGTAGGAGTGCACGACATACCAGTCGCCGGGCACACGGCGCAGCTTGATCTTCATCGACTCGATCGGGTCGGCCTCGGGATCGTCCTCGGTGGCGACTTCTTCGATCACGTCTTCTTCGACGACAACCTCGTCGACAGCGGCCTCGTCATCGGCGGTGTCGGTATCGGCGAGCTCTGCGGCCTCGACCTCGTCGGTGGCGATGTCCGCCACGACCGTGTCGTCAACCGGGAACTCGTCGTTGGTGTCGTTCTCCGGGGTGCTCACTGAGGCACTCGCTTCCTGTGTCGTCACGTACATCCTCTGGACCGGGTCGGGTGCGCGGAGGCGCGCTCCGCCGTTCCGGCCCGCGATCGGCTACCGGCGTGGGTGTCGGCGATCAGCCGAACAGCCAGTCGACACCCTTGACGAACGCTACGTCGATCCCGGCGATGAACGCGACCATGAAGACCACGAACACCAGAACGACGGCCGTATAGGTGACCATCTGCTTCCGGTTGGGCCAGATCACCTTGCGCAGTTCCGCGACAACCTGTGTCAGGAACTCGAGCAACCGCTTGAACGGGTTGCCCGTCTTGGCCTTGGCGGCCGGCTTGTCTGCCTTGCGCGACGACGGCCGATCGAGCGTGGCCACCGCTCCGGTGTCTGCCGGAGTATCCGACGCACGCACACGTCGAGCGGACCGCTTACCACTCGGTCGAGTGGCAGCGGGGGTCTCCTCGCCGTCTTCGCGAGTATCCCGCTCGTCGCTCACGCCATCTCCTTGTTCGTCGCTGGCATTCAGGGCAGGGGCGACAGGACTTGAACCTGCAACCTGCGGTTTTGGAGACCGCTGCTCTGCCAATTGAGCTACGCCCCTTCGGTTGGACCAGCCGAGGCTGTGGTGTCCAACCACCAGTGTCACACAAGACACGCGCCGCTTCCGTGAGGAGAGAACTCCACACCGAAGATCAGCGCGCAGCAGCCGGTGACCCCAGAGTCCCGAGTGTACGTCACGGCGTGCGGTTATCGCCAATCCGCGACACCGCCGCAGGTCAGGACGGATTCCGGCCCCAGGTCAGGACAACTGGACGGTTGCTGTCGCGCGGCCGAAGATCTTTCTGCCTGCCGACTTCGCGGTGATCGCGACGACGGCGGTGCGGGTCTGCGGGTCGACCGATTTCACCTTGCCGGTGTACTCGACCTCGGCCGGGACGTCGGAACCGACATACACCGGGCTGGTGAAACGGACGCTGTAGTCCAACACGCTGCCGGGATCGCCCAGCCAGGAGGACACGAACCCGCCGCCAAGCCCCATCGTGAGCATGCCGTGCGCGACCACGTTGTCCAGGCCGACCAGCCGCACGACCTCGTCGCTCCAGTGGATCGGGTTGGCGTCGCCGGACACACCGGCGTAGTTGACCAGGTCACCGCGGGTCAGGCGGGCGACCCGCGCGGGCAGCTCGTCGCCGACCGACACACTGTCGAACGACAACGCGTGCGCGCTGACGGTGCGTTCGGGCGCGACGGTGATCGGATCGGGGGTGATCGCCGGCACCTGCGCGGGCGCGTGATGGTCGGGCTCGTCCTCGCCGATGCCGTGCATGAGCACATTGCGCACCGCGTCGGACATCGCGGGATCGATATCACCGCCGCTGCGGCCGATCAGGGTGGTGTAACTGGTGAGCACCAGTTCGTCGTCCTGGTCGGTGACGATGTTCTTGGTCACGATGATGTCGCCGCCGAAAGCCTGACGGAACGAATGCAGATACACATCACAGGTCAACTGGTCACCCACCCGGATCGGGCGATGGAATTCCAGGATCTGGTCGGTCTGCATGATCTGACTCAGGTCGTAACCGGTGACGATCTCTTCGAACAGTCGGCGCTGGGCGAGAATGCCGACCAGGGAGATGAAGGTGAGCGGGGCGAGCAGGCCGTCGTAGCCGTATTCGCGCGCGATGTCCTCTTCCCAGTGCACCGGGTGGTAGTCCTGCACGGCGCGGGCGTATTCGCGCACCTTCTCGCGGCCGACCTCGTAGTAGTCGTCGACGCGATAGTGGTGGCCGACCATCGAGGCCGCGTGGGCGGCGGGGTCGAACGATTCGGCAGCTGCGGCGGGGCCCGCTTCGTGAGTTCCGGTGTTCACTGTCACAGCGCCGACCTTACTGGCTTGTCAGACAGCACCGAAGTCGACCGGTGTAAAACGTGGCGCGTCCGGGTAATGTATGCGCCTCGCCTTTCCGGTGAATTTCCCGGAAAAAGCACAAAGGCCGGACTCTCGTCCGGCCTTCGGCAGATGTTCTAGAAACTAGCGCGACTCGCGGTGCGCCCGGTGAGTTCCGCAGTTGGGGCAGAACTTCTTGAGCTCGAGGCGATCCGGGTCGTTACGCCGGTTCTTCTTGGTGATGTAGTTGCGGTGCTTGCACTCGTCGCAGGCCAAGGTGATCTTGGGCCGGACATCGGTGGACTTCGCGGCCACGATTTGCCTTCTTTCCGGTCTGGGCTGAGTTGAAATTGGTAGCGATGGCCGGACTTGAACCGGCGACACAACGATTATGAGTCGTTTGCTCTACCAACTGAGCTACACCGCCACGGCGGACTAATATCCCGATGATGCCGCGGGTAGCCGCTCACCACCGGCAATCCGGCGAGCCCCCTAACGGAATCGAACCGTTGACCTTTTCCTTACCATGGAAACGCTCTACCGACTGAGCTAAGGGGGCATGACTACGTGGCACAGAGTCTGTGTCGGCAAGCCGATCAGCGTGACCCCGTGCTCCGGCGTCCTGAACGAGATTACACACTACCACCCTAGAGCACCAAATCGGCAGCTCACGGGCTGTTTTCAGCGCAGTTCAGCCCGGTGGAGGCGTAGCTGTCCTGTCGAGGCTACCCCGGTTCGACACCGGGGCAGTCCCGGAAACCAAAGAACCCCGCCGATCTTCATGATCGACGGGGTTCGAGGTGGCAGATGTAGGATTCGAACCTACGTAGGCATAAGCCGACGGATTTACAGTCCGCTCCCATTGGCCGCTCGGGCAATCTGCCGTGTGCGCCGTTTCCGGTGCGTGCAGCAGCTTACAACGTAGGTGCCCGGACTATCAAAACGCCTGCACAGACCCCCTGCGAACACCGGTTGTCCCCCTATGCGGGTACAACTGTCTCGATGGCCGGTTCTACCGGCACCGGAGTTCGCCGGACCTTCACAGGACAGGAGCGCAGTGTGGCTGATTCGTCATTCGACGTCGTGAGCAAGGTCGATCGTCAGGAGGTCGACAACGCTCTGCACCAGGCGGAGAAGGAGCTGAACTCGCGCTACGACTTCAAGGGCACCGACGCGTCGATCGCGTGGTCGGGCGAGGAAGCGATCGTGCTGACCGCCAACGCCGAGGAGCGGGTGCAGGCGGCGCTGGAGGTGTTCAAGGAGAAGTTGATCCGTCGCGATATCTCGCTCAAGGCCTTCGAGGCGGGCGAGGCGCAGCCGTCGGGCAAGGTGTTCAAGATCACCGGCACGCTGGTGCAGGGCATCGACACCGAGAAGGCCAAGAAGATCTCCAAGAAGATCCGCGACGAGGGCCCCAAGGGCGTGAAGGCGCAGATCCAGGGCGAGGAACTGCGGGTCAGCAGCAAGAAGCGCGACGATCTGCAGGAAGTGATCTCGCTGCTCAAGGGCGAGGATTTCGGCATCGCGCTGCAGTTCGTCAACTACCGGTAGTCGGGTCGTCGGCGGCACTCAGAGTTGGTGGGTGTCGCCTCTGGCCAGCGCTTCCAGGCGCTTGATGCGTTCGTCCATCGGGGGGTGGGTGGAATACCAGCGGGCCACGCGGTCGCCGGCGCGGAACGGGTTGGCGATCATCAGGTGCGATTCGCTGGTGATCTTGGGGTCCGGCGGGAGCGGGGCGGCCTGGACGCCGCGTTCGATCTTGCGCAGGGCCGAGGCCAGGGCGAGCGGGTCGCCGGTGAGTTCGGCGCCGGACTGGTCGGCTTGGAACTCCCGCGATCGAGACACCGCCATCTTGATCAGACCCGCGGCGATCGGGCCCAGCAGTGAGACGAGCAGCACGCCGATGACGTTCGGGCCGTTTCCGTCACGGTTGCCGAACGAGCTCGCGAAGAACGCCATGTTCGCGAGTCCGGTGATGATCGAGGCCATCGCGCCCGCCACCGACGAAATCAGGATGTCGCGGTTGTAGACGTGCGACAGCTCGTGCCCCAGCACCGCGCGCAACTCCCGCTCGTCGAGCAGTTGCAGGATGCCGCTGGTGCAGCAGACCGCGGCGTGCCGGGGATTGCGGCCGGTCGCGAACGCGTTGGGGGCGCTGGTGGGGCTGATGTACAGGCGCGGCATCGGCTGACGCGCCGCGGTGGCGAGTTCGCGCACGATCCGGTACATCACCGGCGCTTCCAGTTCGCTCACCGGTTGCGCGTGCATCGCCTTCAACGCCAGCTTGTCGCTGTTGAAGTAGGCGTAGGCGTTCACGCCCACGGCCAGCACGATCGAGATGATCAGGATCGTCGGGCTGCGAAACATCGCCCCGATAGCGACGATCAGCGCCGACATGCCGACCATCAAGGCGAAGGTCTTCATCCCGTTGGGCATGAATGAGCAACGCCGACCCGGGCCCGTTAGTTCCGTCTGGCTAACCCACGCGTTCGATCGTGTAGCGGACCAGGCGGGTGAGGGCGTCGTTGGCCGGGCCGGGCGGCAGGGCGGCCAGTTCGGTGTCGGCCAGGTCGGCGTACTCGGCGAGCTTTTCCTTGGCCAGCGCCATGCCCGGTGAACGGCGCAGCAGTTCCAGTGCCTCGTCCACCTCGGTGTCGGTTTCCAGCGGGCGGGCCAGCAGGGTGCGCAGGCGGTCGCCGTCGGGGGTGGTCTCGCGCAGGGCGTACAGCACCGGCAGGGTGTGCACGCCTTCGCGCAGGTCGGTGCCGGGGGTTTTGCCCGACTGTTCGGCCGAGGACGAGATGTCGATGATGTCGTCGGAGATCTGGAACGCGGTACCGACGGCGTCGCCAAGGCGCGCCAGTCGTTCCACGTGCTCGTCGTCGGCGCCGGAGAACGTGCCACCGAAACGGCCCGCGGCGGCGATCAGCGAACCGGTCTTCTCCCACACCACGCGCAGGTAGTGCTCGATGGGATCCTGGGTTTGCTTGGCGCCCATGGTTTCTCGCATCTGCCCGGTGACCAGCTCGGCGAAGGTCTCCGCGATGATGCGCACCGCGTCGGGGCCGAGCGTGGACGTCAGGCGCGAGGCGTGGGCGAACAGGTAGTCACCCGCCAGGATCGCGATGCTGTTGCCCCAGCGCGAGTTCACGCTTTCCGCACCGCGGCGCTGCGTCGCCTCGTCCATCACGTCGTCGTGATACAGCGTGGCCAGGTGCACCAGTTCCACGACCGTGCCCGCGGTGACCAGCGCCGGGTCGGTGGGATTGGGTCCGAGCTGACCGGTGAGCACGGTGAACAGCGGCCGGAACCGCTTACCGCCCGCCCGGGCCAGGTGCAGGGCGGCTTCCTGCAGGAATTCCTCGCCGTCGGAGAGTTCGTCGACGAGCAGTTTCTCGACCGCGGCCAGTCCGTCGCGCACGGTGACGGCGAGTGCGGGATCGACGAGGTCTACCCCGGCAACCACGGTGCTTTCGTCGCTCACAGCCGATGTGCTCATTATCTTCTCCCAGCGATGCGTCCGACCCCGACGGGTAGCAACCTAGCGTGTTCCGCCACTTCGGCCGATGAACCCCGTCACACAGTGACAATTCCCGGTGTACCCGACACTCTCGCACAACCGCCGACAGTGCCAGTATTGAGCCATGGGTTCACCGGATCTGCTCCCCGCCGACCATGCGTCGCTGCCCGCCGCCGTCGAGGTGCTGGTGGTCGGTGCCGGGCCTGCCGGTTCGGCGTCGGCGGCGTGGGCCGCGCGCGCCGGACGCGATGTGCTGCTGCTGGATTCGGCGGTTTTCCCGCGCGACAAGACCTGCGGCGACGGCCTGACCCCGCGCGCCACCGCCGAGCTGGAACATCTGGGTCTGGGCGAATGGTTGCGCGCGCACACGGTGAACCACGGGTTGCGGATGGCCGGATTCGGGCGCGAGGCGTTGCTGCCGTGGCCGGGCGGGTCGTTCCCGACCTACGGAAGTGCCGTTCCCCGAACCGAACTCGACGACAAGCTGCGCGAGACCGCGATCAAATCCGGTGCGCGGATGGTCGACGGCGCCAAGGTCACCGAGGTGCATCGCGACGGTGAACGGGTCACCGGGGTGAGCGTGCGCATCGGCGACACCACCCACACCGTGCGCTGCCGGGTGCTGGTCGTGGCCGACGGCGTGCGCTCCCCCATCGGAAAACAGTTGGGGCGCACCTGGCATCGCCGCTACGCCTACGGCACCGCCGCGCGCGCCTACATCAAGTCCGGGCGCAGCGACGACCAGTGGATCTCCTCGCATCTGGAACTGCGCAACGCCGCCGATGAACTCGTGCCCGGCTACGGCTGGATCTTCCCGCTGGGCAACGGTGAAGTGAACATCGGCGTCGGCTCGCTGGCCACCGAGGCGCGGCCCTCGCACATCGCGCTCAAACCGCTGCTCGAGCACTACACCCGGCTGCGCCGCGAGGAATGGGAACTGCACGGCGAACTGCGCGCAGTGGCCTCGGCGCTGCTGCCCATGGGCGGCGCGGTCTCGAACGTGGCCGGGGTGAACTGGGCGCTGGTCGGTGACGCCGCGGGCTGCGTGAACCCGCTCAACGGCGAAGGCATCGACTACGGCCTCGAAGGCGGGCACATGCTCGAGGGACTGCTCGACGAACCCGATTTGAGCACGGTATGGCCGCAGCTGCTGCGCGCGAAGTACGGGCGCACGTTCTCGGTGGCGCGCAGGCTCGCGGGGCTGGCCACGGCGCCGAAGTTCGTGCCGCTGGGTGGGCCGCCGGTGATGCGGTCGAAGTACTTGCAGCGCACCGCTGTTCGTGTGATGGGCAATCTCGTGACCGACGAGGACCTCGACCTCACCGCCCGCGCCTGGCGGGCGGCGGGCCGAGCCTCATTGCGTGCCGACGAACTGCCGCCGTTCAGCTGAGGCGCCTCCCTACACCGGTTCGAGGCGGTTAGCCGGCAGCGCTCGCAAACCAGTTCTCGATGAACTTGCGTTCGCTGTTCAGCACTCGCTGGTGCAGTTGCTCGGCCAGTGGTTCGATCGCGCCGCCTACCAGCGGGACCTTCACCTTGACCGTGCCGACGACCTCGATTTCACTGCCTTCGGCGGTGGGGCGCAGTTCGTAGGTGCCCGCCATCTCGGTGGTGATGCCGGTGGTATTGCCGGTGAAACTGCCCTTGGCGGTCTCGCCCTGCAGCGGCTGCCAGGTGTCGGTGCGCTCGAGCACCAGGTCGCTTTTGAGCACCTTCCGCACGAGACCGGGAACCTTGTCCTTACCTGGGGTTTCGGTCATGTGGAGGGTGATCGAGTCGGGGCCGTTCGGATGGGAGAGTTCGATGGTCGCGGTCTCGGCGGCGGCGAAACGCGCCTGCCAGACAGCATCGTCGACAAGTGCCCGGTGAAGCTCTTCGACCGGGACGGAGTAGGGCACGGTGAAGCTGAATTTGCGGGACATAGCGGGAATGCTATTGCAGTCGAATTCGTCACTGCCACATGGCAGGTAGTCGTTCTCGACAGGCAGTCCGTAGTTTTCGGCCGCCTTGATCTGGACTGACCGGAGGGTGCGACGAAGGAGTGCCCGGAGGGAGGGAAGATCAAGGTTAATAGGCCGAAAACCCGCGGCGCCAGCCGCCAAAAATACAGCCGGTAGGGTGGTGCGCGTGTCTGAAACCAGCCTGTCGGAGCGGCGGAACAAGCGCCTGCGGCGGGTTCAGGCGTGGGTGATCGGTGCCGCGGCGGTGATCAGTGTGCTGATGGTCCTGCTGGTGCTGGCGGCTTGGCGCAACGATTACGAGATCGAACAGCATCGAGGCGTGACCTCCGGTGAAGTGCTGTCCGCGGGGCGGTTGCGGTCGGCGGTGACCTATGTGACGCCCGACAGCGTGACCCACAATCCCAAGGTCGGCATCCTGTATCCGACGAATCTGACCGTGGGCCAGCGGATCAATGTCGAGTACAGCACCCGCGATCCCGACCTGGTCCGGGTGGCGGGGCGCGATGCGCGGGTGGCGATCATTCCGGCCGCCTCGGTGATCGTCGTGGCGTGGGCGCTGGCGATTCCGGTGCTGTGGTGGGTGCGGCGCAAGCAGCGCGCGGCGTAACTTCGTTTGCTGTTCGCCCCGGCTTCACGTCGGCGTGGGGGTGTCGCGCGGTGTGGCGGTCACCCTGGAAGGGTGCGCGTAGCCATCGTCTCGGAGTCTTTCCTGCCGAACATGAACGGTGTCGTCAACTCCGTGCTGCGGGTGTTGGATCACCTGGACCAGCACGGTCACGACGCCATGATCGTGGCGCCCGATTCCCTGCGCGGCGCCCCACCCGCACCGCGCTTTCACGGCCGCTTCCCGGTGCACCGCGTACCGGCGATGATGGTGCCGAAGGTCAGTTCGCTGCCGGTGGGGCTGCCGCAGCCCGGGATCACCGCCGCCATCGCCGATTTCGACCCCGACGTGGTGCATCTGGCCTCGCCGTTCCTGCTCGGCGCGGGCGGGCTGGCGGCGGCGACCCGGTTGGATCTGCCGACCGTGGCGGTGTACCAGACCGACGTGGCCGGATTCGCCAAGAGCTACGGCCTCGGGCTGGCCTCGCGGGCCGCCTGGGCGTGGACGCGACGCATCCACGAGGGCGCCACTCGCACGCTGGCGCCGTCGTCGGCGGCCGCGCACGATCTCGCCGAGCACGGGATCCCGCGCGTGCACCGCTGGGGTCGTGGCGTGGACATCGCCCGGTTCACCCCCGCCGCACGCAGTGAGGAACTGCGCGCGAGCTGGTTGGGAGCCGACGATCGGCTCGTTGTCGGGTTCGTGGGCAGGCTCGCGCCGGAAAAGCACGTGGAACGGTTGGCCGCGCTGGCCGACGACCCGTCGATCCAGCTCGTGGTGGTGGGCGACGGCCCGGAGCGGACGCGGTTGCGCAAACTGATGCCGGACGCGGTGTTCACCGGTGAGCTGGGTGGCAGCGAACTGGCCACGCATTACGCGAGCCTGGATGTGATGGTGCATCCCGGCGAACACGAGACGTTCTGCCAGGGCGTGCAGGAGGCGTTGTCGTCGGGTGTGCCGGTGATCGGCCCCGACGCAGGCGGTCCGCGTGATCTGATCGCGCACTGCCGCAACGGTTTTCTGCTGCCGGTCGACCGTTTCGCCGAACTGCTGCCCAGCGCCGTGTCCGCCCTGCGCGATGCCCGACAGCGCGGCCGGTTCGCGGCCGCGGCGCGAAAGTCGGTGTTGCACCGCACCTGGCCCGCGATCTGCACCGAGCTGATGGGCCACTACGCCGACGTCACCGGCACGCACCGGCGATTGCCGCGCACCGCTTAGTCGCAGTCCGCTGCAGCCACGCACACTTCGCCTTCGCCGCAGCCACGCACACTTCGCCTTCGCCGCAGCCACGCACACTTCGCCTTCGCTGCGGCCACGGGCACAGCGCTCGTGCGACTGCGACCACTGCGCGTCCCGCGTCCTCGCCCTTGGTGGTGAATCCCACTCGCGCTATTGCGGCGGAACAACTCTAAGCTCGGTGTGTGGCGACAACAGAGCAGCGGGAACCGATTCGGGCTTCGCTGGACAAGCAACCCCACGAGGTCGCGTCGATGTTCGACGGTGTGGCGAAGCGCTACGACCTCACCAACACGGTCATCTCCGGTGGCCAGGATCGGTACTGGCGGTGGGCGACGCGACGCGCGCTGGGCCTTCGCCCCGGCGAACGAGTGCTCGACCTCGCTGCGGGGACCGGTGTGTCGACCGTGGAGCTGGGCAAGTCCGGTGCCTGGTGTGTGGCCGCGGACTTCTCCCAGGGCATGCTCGGGGCGGGCCGGTTCCGCAAGGTGCCGATGGTGGCGGGCGACGCGATGGCGTTGCCGTTCGCCGACGATTCGTTCGACGCGGTGACCATCTCGTTCGGTCTGCGCAATGTCGCCGATATCGATGTGGCGCTGCGCGAGATGCTGCGGGTGACCAAGCCGGGCGGACGGGTGGTGGTCTGTGAGTTCTCCACACCGGTGTTCGGCCCCTTCCGCACCGTGTACATGGAGTACCTGATGAAGGCGCTGCCGCGGGTGGCGCAGGCGGTGAGTTCCAACCCGGACGCGTACGTGTACCTGGCCGAGTCGATCCGGGCGTGGCCCAATCAGCGCAGGCTGGCTCGTCGCATCGTCGATGCCGGCTGGGACTCGGTGCAGTGGCGCGACCTCACCGGTGGCGTGGTGGCGTTGCACCGCGGCTACAAACTGGGCTGAACACCCCCCGAACCCGGCGAAGGGTGGGGTGAGACCGGTCACCCCCGCCCGGCCACTCCCGCGCGGCAACCACACGGAATGTGCCCTGATCAGGGGTGATATTCGGGCCGCAACCTCACTGTGGAAATTTTGATGTGTGAGGTCGATTGTCACCTGGACATAACGTTCGGTAAATCGAGCGCAACGACCAATGCGGATGATCGAGTCATGACAGGGGAAGCGGACGGCCGCGACACGGACACTGTGCGTACACAGTGCTCGTATTGCGGCGTCGGCTGCGGCATAAACGTCCAGACAAAGACTGATCAGTCTGGTGCGCGGTTGATCGCGAAGGTCAGCGGCGACAAGCTGCATCCGGCGAACGCGGGCAGACTGTGCACCAAGGGCGCCACCCACGCGGAGATGATGGCCGCCCCCGGCCGGATGGCCACCGCCTACCGCCGCCCCGAACGCGGGCAGGCCCCGGCGCCGCTGCCGGTCGACGAGGCTGTGCACGAGACCGCCGCCCGGCTGCGCGCGATCCTGGACGAGCACGGCCCCGACGCGATCGCCCTCTACGTCTCCGGACAGATGTCGCTCGAGGCCCAGTACCTGGCCACCAAGCTGGCCAAGGGCTACCTGCGCACCAAGCACATCGAAGCCAACTCGCGCCTGTGCATGGCCAGCGCCGGCACCGGCTACAAGCAGTCGCTGGGCTCGGACGGGCCGCCCGGCTCCTACGACGACTTCGAACACGCCGACCTGTTCCTGGTCAGCGGCGCGAACATGGCCGACTGCCACCCGATCCTGTATCTGCGCATGGCCGACCGGCTCAAGGCGGGCGCCAAGCTGATCGTGGTCGACCCGCGCCGCACCGACACCGCGGCCCGCGCCGACCTGTTCCTGCAGATCGCCCCCGGCACCGACCTCGCCCTGCTCAACGGGCTGCTGCACCTGCTCGTCGCCGACGGCGCGATCGACACCGAGTTCATCGCGCAGCACACCGAGGGCTGGGACGCGATGCCCGAATTCCTCGCCGACTACCCACCCGCACGCGTGGCCGAACTGACCGGCCTGGCCGAGGCCGATATCCGCACCGCCGCCACGATGATCGCGCAGGCCGGCGAGTGGATGTCGCTGTGGACGATGGGCCTGAACCAGTCCACCCACGGCACCTGGAACACCAACGCCCTGGTGAACCTGCACCTGGCCACCGGCACCATCTGCCGACCCGGCAGCGGACCCTTCTCCCTCACCGGCCAACCCAACGCCATGGGCGGCCGCGAAATGGGGTACATGGGTCCCGGCCTGCCCGGTCAGCGCAGCCTGCTCTCCCCCGCCGACCGCACCTTCGTCGAAACCGCGTGGGATCTGCCCGCGGACACCCTGCGCACCGAGGCGGGCCCCGGCACGATCGACATGTTCCGCGGCTTGGCCGACGGTGAGATCAAGGCCGCGTGGATCATCTGCACCAATCCCGTTGCCACCGTGGCCAATCGCAAGACCGTGATCGCGGGGCTCGAGGCCGCCGAGTTGGTGATCGTGCAGGACGCTTACACCGAAACCGCCACCAACGCCTACGCCGATCTGCTGCTGCCCGCGACACTGTGGGCCGAAGCCGATGCGGTGATGGTCAATTCCGAGCGCACCGTCACCCTGCTGCAGCAGTCGGTCGACCCGATCGGCGAAGCGCGACCGGACTGGCTGCTGATCGCCCAGGTCGCCACCGCCATGGGTTTTCCCGGCTTCGACTTCGCTTCCAGTGCCGAGGTTTTCGCCGAACTGCAGCAGTTCACCAATCCGGCCACCGGTTACGACCTCAGCGGCATGAGCTACCAGCGCCTGGCCGACGGGCCGATGCAGTGGCCGTGCAACGACGCCGACAGCCCGCGCAACCCGATCCGCTATCTCAACGACGGCACCCACCAGCCGCTGCACGTGGCGGCCGACGGCACCACCCCGCGCCTGGCGTTCGCCACCCCGAGCAGGCGCGCGGTGTTCTTCCCGCGACCGCACCTGCCCGCCGCGGAACTGCCCGACGACGACTACCCGTTCCTGCTCAATACCGGTCGGCTGCAACATCAGTGGCACACCATGACCAAGACCGGCAAGGTCGCCAAGCTGACCAAGCTGAACGGCGCGCCGTTCGTGGAAGTGCATCCCGAGGATGCGCGCCGCCTCGACCTCGAGCCCGGCGACCAACTGGAGATCGCGTCGCGCCGCGGCCGTGCCGTCCTGCCGGTGCGTATCAGCGATCGTGTGCGACCTGGTGATTGTTTTGCTCCCTTCCATTGGAACGACGAACAGGGCGAATACCTCACGATCAACGCGGTCACCAACGACGCGGTGGATCCCGCTTCGCTGCAACCGGAGTTCAAGGCCTGCGCGGTGGCACTGCGCCGGGTCGGCCCGGCACCCACCGCGGAACAGGCTCCCGCGCAGCCGTCCCAGCTCCCCGCACAAGCCGACCAGCCTGCCGAGCATCCGCTGGCCGGAGTACTCGGCCTGGACGCCGGCGCCTCGCCCACTCTCAGCGAGACCGAACGCATCTACCTCGGCGGTTACCTCGCCGCCCTGCGATCACTGCCGGTGACTGGTCAGCCGGTGCTGCCGGCGAGCGCACCGCTGTCCACCCGATCCCGCCTGTGGGTCGACGGACTGCTGGCCGGCATGTACTCCCGCAATGTCGGTGCCGCCACCGACATCCCCGACAGCCCTGTCCCCCACCCGCTCACGGTTCTGTGGGCCTCCCAAACCGGCAACGCCGAGGAACTGGCCGCCACCGTCGCCGCCCGGCTCACCGAAGCCGGACTCACACCGTCACTGCTGGATATGGACTCCTGCGAACTCACCTCGATCACCGGTGACGTCCTCGTCGTGACCAGCACGTTCGGTGACGGCGGCCCACCCGACAACGGTGCCGACTTCTGGACCCGCTTGGAAGACAGCATCATTCGACTCAACGGGGTGCGCTACGCGGTGTTCGCCCTCGGCGACTCCTCCTACGATGACTTCTGCGGGCACGGCCGCAAACTCGACACCCTGTTCGCCGAGCGTGGTGCCAAGCGGCTGCTGCCGCGGGTGGACAGCGAGCCCGATTTCGACGACACCGCGCAACAGTGGCTCGACGATGTCCTGGCCGCGATCACCACCCACGATGACGGCAACTCATCGGGCGGCCGTTCACAGGGTCGCGATCCTCTGCCGACCGGTCGCGACGGATCGCCCGGCAGCCCTTCTCGAAGCGACAGTTTCGCCGGTGGTGCCAACAACTCCTTCCCAGTTGGTGCTGCCAATAACGGTGTCTCCCATGTGAGTTCGGCCCGCCCGCTGCCTTCCCCCGCCGGCCGCGGTGGAGCGACCGTGCTCGACCGCCCCCTCGCCACCACCCAGCCCCGCGTGCAGCGCGCCGCCGCCGCACCGTTCACCCGCCAATCCCCGGTCCTGGCCACCCTGATGCGCAACGAGATCCTGAGCGCCCCCGGTTCACCGAAAGAGGTGCGGCGCTTCGGTTTCGACCTGCACGACCTCGACGCCGGATACGAAGTCGGCGACTCGCTGGGCGTGCTGCCCGCCAACTGCCCCGAACTGGTCGAGGAATGGCTGACCTGCACCGGCCTCGACGGCCGACGCGTGATCGAACTCGACAACCGCGAACTCACCCTCACCGATGCCCTGCGCACACATTTCGACATCACCAAGGTGAGTCAGGATCTGCTGGGCTTCATCGGCGAACGCAACCCGCACCCGCAGCTGGCCAAGCTGCTGCGCCGCGACAACCGCAACGAGCTCGCCTCCTACCTGTGGGATCGCCAGGCCGTCGACGTGCTGCGCGACTTCCCGGTGCGCACCGACCTCGTGGACTGGCTCGGTGCACTGAAAAAGCTGCAGCCACGCCAGTATTCGATCTCGTCCAGCCCGCTGACCACCCCCGACGAGGTTCAGCTCACGGTCGGCGTCGTCCGCTACGGCGACCCGGTGGGCACATCGTCGCGTCGCGGCGGGGTGTGCTCGACGTTCCTGGCCGACCGGGGCACCACCGAGGTGCCGATCTTCCTGCAGCGGGCCCCGCACTTCCGCCCACCGCTGGACCCGACCGCCCCGATGATCATGGTGGGGCCGGGTACCGGCATCGCTCCCTTCCGCGGATTCCTGCACGAACGACGGGCCATCGGGGCGACCGGCCGCAACTGGCTGTTCTTCGGCGACCAGCACGCCGCCCAGAACTTCTACTACCGCGGCGAACTGGAAGACATGTTCCGCTCCGGCTTCCTCACCCGCCTGGACCTGGCCTTCTCCCGCGACCAGCGCGAACGGGTCTACGTGCAGCACCGGATGATCGAGCACGGCGCCGAGCTGTGGTCGTGGCTGCGCGACGGCGGCCACTTCTACGTCTGCGGCGACGCCTCCCGGATGGCCAAGGATGTCGACGACACCCTGCTGCGGATCGCCCAGATCCACGGAAAGCTGGACGAGGCGGGTGCGCTGGCCTTCAAGAAGCAGCTCGTGGCCGAGAAACGGTACGTGCGCGACGTGTACTGACCCGATCAGGCCGCGCGGATCGCCGGCGGGTTGAGCCGGGCGAAATCGGGCAGCCGGTGATACGGGTAGTACGGGTACGGGGGTGTGGTCGCGCTCGCGGCATCCAGGGCGGCCACGTGTTCGGGGTCGAGCTGCCAGCCCACGGCACCCAGGTTCTGACGTAACTGTTCCTCGTTGCGGGCACCGATCAATACCGAGCTGACAGTGGGACGGGTGAGTAACCAGTTCAGCGAGATCTGCGGGACGCTGCGGCCGGTGTCGGCGGCGATCCGGTCGAGAACATCGACGATGTCGTAGAGCTTGTCGTCGTCGACAGGAGGGCCTGCCTGTGCGGTCTCGTGCAGTCGGCTGCCGGCCGGAAGTGGTTGTCCGCGCCGGATTTTGCCGGTGAGCCTGCCCCAGCCCAGCGGGCTCCAGATGATCGACCCGACGCCCTGGTCTGCGCCCAACGGCATCAGTTCCCATTCGTAGTCGCGACCGACCAGCGAGTAGTAGACCTGGTGCGCCACCGGCTTTTCCAGTCCGAGCGACTCGGCGGTGGCCAGGGTTTTCATCAGTTCCCACCCGGCGAAGTTGGAGACGCCCAGGTAGCGGATCTTGCCTGCGCGCACGAGATCGTCCAGGGCCGTGAGGGTTTCCGCCAGCGGGGTGCCCGCGTCGAAGGCGTGTAGTTGGAACAGGTCGAGATAGTCGGTGCCAAGACGTCGCAGCGAAGCGTCGACGGCGCGGATCAGCCTGGCCCGGCTCGAACCTGCTTCGTGCGGGCCGGGGCCGGTGGGCAGGGCCGATTTCGTGGACAGCAGGACCTGGTCGCGCCGACCTTTGATCGCCGCGCCCAGTACTTCCTCGGACGCACCGTCGGAATACACATCCGCGGTGTCGAACAGGGTGACGCCGGCCTCGAGGCTGATGTCGATCAGCCGCCTGGCCTGCGCGGCATCGGTATCGCCCCACGCGCTGAACAGGGCACCGCGGCCACCGAAAGTGCCTGCGCCGAAACCGAGTGCCGGAACGAGAAGACCTGATGCGCCGAGCCGCCGATATTCCATGAGAGCTCCTAAGGGGTCTATAGTTTCGTTAACACGGCCGACAGTACACCCGATTCGCGCTAAATGAAACAGGAGTTCCGTTATGGACTACGACATCGCCTGGCCCGGCTCCATTCGCCCAGGTGGACGCACCGCCCGCGTGCGCGAATCGGTGCTGGAAGTGGCCGGCGATCTGCTGGCCGACCGCGGATTCGCGCATCTGGACCTGACCGAGGTCGCCACCGCGGCCGGGGTCGGCAAGACCACCGTCTACCGTCGCTGGCGCACACCCGCGGGCCTGGTCGCCGACCTGCTCGTGGACATGGCCGACCAGTCGCTGCCGCGCGCGGACACCGGTTCGCTGCTCGACGACCTCACCGCCAACGCCCGACTGGTCGCGAAGACACTGGCCGACGGTCGCCAGAGCAACCTGTTCCGGGCCGTCATCGCCGCCGCCACCTGCGACGATGTCACCGCCACCGCCCTGCACAGCTTCTACAACACCCGCCTGGCCGAATGGGAACCCTGCGTCGACGCCGCCATCGTCCGCGGCGAGGCACCGGCGGGCACCGACCCGCGCGCGGTGCTGTCGGCGGTCTCCGCGCCGATGTACTACCGATTACTGGCCAGCGGCGATCCGATCGATCTCGACATCGCCGACCGCTCGGCCAGAGCCGCCGCCATCGCCACCATCGCCGGAGCCTTCGTCACCAGCGCTTAGCAAGCCCGCTGCTCGGCTATGCCCCGCCGCTCGGGCTATGCCGCTGCTCGGCTATGCCGCCGCTCAGCCATGCCACTGCTCGGCTATGCCACTGCTCGGCTATGCCACTGCTGACGAACGCCAGGCGGGGTCGCGGCCCGTCAGTCCGAGCACACGCTCGAAAACCGGGGCGTCGGCGGGGATCTCGACGATCGGGCCGAACAAGCCGGGTGTGCCCTCGGGGTCGGTCTCGCTCAAGAACTCGAGCAGGATCGCCGAGTCCGTCGGGTCCACGCGCAGGTCCTGGCCGGTGGCGACGGCGAGATCCCAGCCGTGGATGACGATCTCGTCGAGCGCGACCATCGCCATCACCGCGGCGGGCATCCGCACGCCACCGGCTTCGGTGTCACCGTCCCACGCATCGTCCACCCGCCATGCGGCCGTCAACGCTTCCAGTTGCGCGGGAATCAGCGTGCGCCAATCGTTCGGCAACGCGATATCGGTGCCGCTGGGCGGGGGCGCGGAGTTGCCCACCGCTTCCTTCGTCGCGGCCTGTCGGAAAGCCTCGATCAGGCCGACGACATGGGCGAGCACGTCGCGCACGGTGGACGCGCCACATGGGGTCGAGTCGGCGAGCTGGTCGTCGGATATGCCGTCGACGATCGCGGCCAGCGATCGGGCGGCGGGTTCGAAGTCGAATCGCGGTTCCATGAGCACTCCTCGTCGGATGGCAGGCGGCTGCACTCATGATGACGACGGCACCGCCGGAAAATCATCGGTGTGGGTTGCCGACCGCCCGAGATCGGCGCACCCTGGACAGCGCAGGGCCGATCAACGTCACCGCACGTCAGCGACGCAACATGTCAGCGTCACCGCACGTCAACGACACACAGCATGTCAGCGTCACACCGCACGTCAGCGTCACCGTACGTCCGAGGCAACCGCCGTCCGAGGTAACGACGACGAACAGGAGCACCGATGATCGAGTACGAAACCGCTCGCCCGCTGGACGAGGTCCCCGAGGCCGACCGCATCGAACAGCAACAGTCCGCGTTCCTCGACCCCGATGATCCGGCCTACTTCGACGCCGCCGACTACACCGACGAGATGGCGGCCAATATCGCCCGCGACGCCGACACCGCCAACCCGGCGGACGTGATCGAGCAGACCATCCCGGTCCCGATGGACGAGGACGGCGACGGGTTCATCGTCGCGAGCAGCGCCGACTGACTCCCCCTGCGGGGAGCCCGCCCACGTGCACCATTTCGCGCGCCCAGCCGGCGCGAAGGTTGGGCGCGATCTCGCCGCGGGTGCGCCTCGCCGGGTCTAGTCGGCGATCTTGGTCCGCAGGCTCGCGTGCAGTTCACGCAGGCTGGATCGTTCGGTCGCGACCTCGAGCACCCGCAACCCGTGCGCGTCAGCGGCCAGTTCCACCGCGAGCTCGGCGGGGTCGACCTGGCGGTGTGGGATGCGGTAGGCGGCGCACAGGGCGGCCAGGTCCATGCCGTGTGGGGTGCCGAACACGCGCTCGAACACGCCCGCGTACTGCGGATCGCCCTGTTCGAGCAGTTCGAAGATGCCGCCGCCGTCGTCGTTGGCGACCACGATCGTGAGGTTGTCGGGCCGTGGTTCGCCGCGGCCGATCAGCAGGCCGGACGCGTCGTGCAGGAAGGTCAGGTCGCCCATCAGCGCCACCGTGCGACCGGGATGCGCGAGCGCGGCGCCGACCGCGCCGGAGACCGTGCCATCGATCCCGGCCACTCCGCGGTTGGACAGCACCCGGATTCCCGCACGCGGATGCGACACCAGCGCGGCGTCACGCACCGGATTCGACGCGCCGAGCAGCAGCAGATCGCCGTCGCGCAACGCCGCCATGACCACGTCCGCCACGTGCAGACCGGTCGCCTTCGGATGCGTGGCCAGCTCCGCCCGCACCACCGATTCGGCCTGCTCGTTCAATTCGCGGCAGCGCGCCAGCCAGGCCGGATCGGGAGAACCGCTGGTCACCGCGCGGGTGCCGGTCCCCACGACATTGCCGGAGACATCGGGCCACCGCGGGCCGGTGGTGAGCGCGAACACCGTGACGTTCGGGTCGGCCAGTACCCGCGAGACCTGCCGGTGCAGGGTCGGGCGGCCGGTGATGATCGCCTGGGTCGGTTTCAGCAGGGCCAGCGCCAGCGGGTGCAGGGCGGGACCGTGCATCGGCGCGGTCGGCTCGGCCACGGTCGGCAGGTCGGCCAGTTCGGGCAGCAAGCGTGCGCCGTGGCCGGAGATGACGACGGTGTCGGGGGTCAGATCGATGTCGAGGGGCACGTCGAGGGTGGCGTATTGGGTTGCCGTCCACGGCCGCTCGCCGTCGCGACCGGCGGGCAGCGGGTCGTCGGACAGCTCCGGGACCAGCGGTTCACGCAGGGGAATATCGAACTGGACCGGTCCCGCGTTGCCGGATCGGGTGCCGCGCGCGGCGGCCAGCACCCGGCACACCGTCGAACGCCACACGCTGTTCTGACGCGGGTAGGCAGCTTCTCCCGCTTCGGCTTCGGCCAGCCCGAGGCTGATGGTGGCACGCACCTGCGAGCCGAACAGTCCCAGCTGTTCCACGGTCTGGTTGGCGCCGGTACCCAGCATCTCGTAGGGGCGGTTCGCGCTGATGACGATCAGCGGCACCCGTGCGTAATTGGCCTCCAGCGCAGCCGGACCCAGGTTCGCCACCGCCGTGCCCGAGGTCATCACGACCGGCACCGGCCGCCCCGACGACACCGCGAGGCCGATCGCGAGAAATCCCGCGGTGCGCTCGTCCACGCGCATGTGCAGACGTAGTTCCCCGGCCACATCGGCGGCCTGCAGCGCGAAGGCCAGTGGGGCGTTGCGCGATCCGGGGCACAGCACCACCTCGCGGACGCCGCCGCGCACGAGTTCGTCGACGACCACTCGCGCCTGGGCTGTTGAGGGATTCACAACTACCAGCGTGACAGACCTGGCGGTCTTGCGCTGCTGCTGCCCCCTGTTAGCCCGAACACCCCCACGGCACCGAACCGGGCCGGAGCCGATAAAGCGCTGCGGCACAATCGAATCGATTCATTCACTCGATCACAGAGAAGCAGCAATTGCACCGCAATTGAATTGGCAATTGATCTTGATCGAAAACAAAAGAAAGCGGCGACGAACCGAAGTTCGCCGCCGCTGTGAATTCTCTTACTGCCCTAGCTTATTCAGCCGGCAGCGTTGAGGTCCTTCAGGCCGAGCAGGATGTCGATGACATTGACGCCGGTGCCGGTCATGTTGTTCAGGGCCGAGCTGCCGGTGTCGAGGATGCCGACGCCGTCGGACAGGGCGGCCGAACCGGTGGCGAGGCCACCCAGAGCAGCCGAGCCCGCACCCAGGGCGGCGGAACCGGTGCCACCGGCGGCGGTGGCGCCGAGGGCGGCCGAACCGGTGCCGCCACCAGCGGCGGCGAGAGCGGCGGAGCCGGTACCGGCGGCAGCCGAACCAGCGGCAGAACCGGCGAACGCGTTGGCAGCGGCGGCCGGGCCGGCCACGGCGATCGCGATGGCACCGGCGACGACGAGAGACTTGCGAATCATGAGAGTTCCTTCCAGGCCCGCCGCAGGGCTGAATTGCAATGTGGCGGAATGCAATGTGGTGATCCGAACGACTATCCGCTTTTCGCTGCGATCTGCGGACAACCCGAAAGGTAATCGATTCCTGAGCCCAGTTGCTAATCCGTTACACGTGTCGATTATCACCATGAATATCGTGCTAACCCTATATTTTCTGCACGTTAATTCTGCGATAGTGACGGGCTGCACAATCGATCGGGAAACATGGCTATCACCCGGCGATATCCCTGGCTAACTCTGGGCACCGTCCCCGGATACCCCCGTCGAAAAGTTACCAATGTTAACTACCCGCGTGTGACGCACGGCATCGTCGGATCCCACGCCGAACAGCGGGTTCGCGACCGGAAGCACTCCAGGCCGCACACCCAGCGGGTGTACGGCCTGGAGAACATCCACTCACGGTCGGAGGCGAGCCCGAACCTGCGACTCGCCCCCGTGACGCGAAACGGTCAGCCCGCGTGCTTCTGCACCAGGTCGCCCACGCGCGGCAGCGCCTCGATCACGTGCTTCTTCGCCGAACCACGCATCGACGAGTACACCTTCTTCAGTGCGGGCCGGGTGGACGACTCGGCGCGGGCGTCGGTGACGGCCAGCAGCGACTCGGCGACCTGATCGGACTTCGCGGCCAGCAGATCGGCGAAGGTGCCGGTGCCGGAGGTGGTGAACTCGGCCCAGTACGGCTGGAGCTGATCGAGCAGCTTCGGCGCCAGCGACGCCAGACCGTCGGGAACGATGGTCGGGCTGATCTTCTTGACCGCCGCGTAGCCACCCTTCACCGCAAGGCCGGACGCCCCACCTTTGTCCGAGACCTCGGCGTCGAGCACCTCGACGGCGTCAGCAAGGAAAGCCGGACGCTTGGCGTCGTCGAGCAGGGATTCAGACAGTGCTGCAACCACTTTCAGGTTCCTCCGGATCGGTTCGATGTACGAGCAGGCGCAACTATACGCATCGGGGCTTGCACGCACGCGGCGACTGCTCGAGCTGCGGTGTTACGTCCTCGTACCGGGATGTCGGACCATAGGGCAATAATCGTGGTCGTGACTTTCGATCCGAAGCTGTGGCAGACCGTTCCGGGGTTCGAGGACCTGACCGACATCACCTATCACCGGCATATCGACCAGGGCACGGTGCGGGTGGCGTTCGACCGGCCCGAAGTGCGCAACGCGTTCCGCCCCCACACCGTCGACGAGCTCTACCGCGCGCTGGACCACGCGCGGATGACCCCCGACGTGGGCGCGGTGCTGCTCACCGGCAACGGGCCCAGTGAGAAGGACGGCGGCTGGGCGTTCTGTTCCGGTGGCGACCAACGCATTCGCGGGCGCAACGGCTACCAGTACGCCGACGGCGAGACCGCCGACACCGTCGACGCCGCCCGCGCGGGCCGGTTGCACATCCTGGAAGTTCAGCGGCTGATCCGGTTCATGCCCAAGGTGGTGATCGCGCTGGTCAACGGCTGGGCAGCCGGTGGCGGACACAGCCTGCACGTGGTCTGCGACCTGACGTTGGCCTCGCGCGAGCACGCGAAGTTCAAGCAGACCGACGCCGATGTCGGCTCGTTCGACGGTGGTTACGGCAGCGCGTATCTGGCGAAGATGGTGGGCCAGAAGTTCGCCCGCGAGATCTTCTTCCTCGGCAGGCCCTACACCGCCGAGGAGATGCATCAGATGGGTGCGGTGAACAAGGTCGTGGACCATGCCGAGCTCGAGAACGTGGCGCTCGAGTGGACCGCGGATATCAACGGCAAATCGCCGCAGGCGCAGCGGATGTTGAAGTACGCGTTCAACCTGCTCGACGACGGTCTGGTCGGTCAGCAGTTGTTCGCGGGTGAGGCGACCCGCATGGCGTACATGACCGACGAAGCGGTCGAGGGCCGGGACTCGTTCCTGGAGAAGCGCAAGCCGGACTGGACGCCGTACCCCTGGTATTTCTGAGTCGTGCGGGGCGCGGCCGACTTGCCGATGCGGGCCGCGCCGAGCACGATGACAACGAGCTAGCGCCCGACCGCCGACGTTTGGACCGCAGTGCCAGTTGTGTCCATCTACTGAATCGCAGTCGCTATGTCTGGCATATCCCACCCCGGCAAACCGACCCGTTGGCCGGGTCCTCCCGTTCACATGACACGATCGAAGCCGTGAGGGCGCGCAAGCTGTATCCGGAGGTGGTGGGCGTGAGCCAGCGCAGCGAAGCGATCCTGTGCCCGCACACGATGCGGTCGAACACCGGCGAGGCTGTGGCGTGAGCAAAACCCTGCGGACGCTGCAGATGCCCACCGGTGCCGGGGTCAGCGAAGTGATGCCCCACCTGCGCCAAGCCCTCGACGGCACCGGACCTGCGTGGTTGCCGATCCCGACCACCGATCGTCGCGAGGCACGCCGACTGTCCGACGCGCTCAAACCCGGCGACCCGATCGATGACGACGTCTCGCTGGTCGTGACGACCTCGGGCACCACCGGCATCCCCAAGGGCGCGCTGCTGGGCGCGGAAGCCCTGCGGGCCAGCGGCACCGCCACCCACGATCGACTCGGCGGACCGGGCAGTTGGCTGCTGGCACTGCCCACCCATCACATCGCCGGCATCCAGGTGTTGCTGCGCAGCATCCTGGCCGGGACCGACCCGACGGTGCTCGACGTGTCGGGCGGGTTCCTGCCCGAGGCGCTCGCCGGTGCCGTCAGCGCGATGCGCGGGCCGCGGCGCTACACCGCGCTGGTGCCCACCCAGCTGATCAAGTCGCTGGATTCGCCGATCGCGTCCAAGGCGCTGGCCGAACTCGACGGTGTGCTCGTCGGCGGTGCGGCCACGCCCGCGCCCATCCTGGACCGGGCGCGCGACGCCGGCATCACCGTCGTGCGGACCTACGGGATGAGCGAGACCTGCGGCGGGTGCGTGTACGAGGGCGTGCCGCTGGAAGGCACGCGGGTGCGGATCGAAGACGGTCGCGTGGTGCTGGGCGGTGCGATGGTCGCGCGCGGCTACCGCAACCTGCCCGACCATCCGGCCTTCGCCGAACCCGGCTGGTTCCGCACCGAGGACGGGGGGTCGTTCGACGACGGCGTGCTGTCGATCACCGGTCGCCTCGACGAGGCGATCATGACCGGTGGGCTGCTGGTGATTCCGCAGGTGGTGGAAGCCGTGCTGGCCAACCATCCCGGCATCCGCGAATGCATCGTGCTCGGCCTGCCCGACGAACGGCTGGGTCAGCGGGTCGCGGTCGCGATCGTGCCCGCCTCGGGTGCGACACCGACATTGGACGACATCCGCGCACACGTGGTGGCCGAACTCGACTCGATCGCGGCACCGCGCGAACTCGCCGTGCTGGACGAGATCCCGTTGCGCGGACCAGGGAAGCCCGATCGCGCGGCGCTGCGCAGGCTGCTGGCCCAGTAGCTCCCCGGAATTGTCGTACCCACGGCATAGGCTCACGCGCATGGGCAATTTCGAGGTGTCGCGGCGCACCGTCATCGCCGCCGAACCGGCACGCATCCACGCACTGATCGACAACTTCCGGCAATGGCGGCTGTGGTCGCCCTGGGAAGAATCCGACCCGCAGCTCGCCCGCACCTACACCGGCCCCGAATCCGGTGTCGGCGCCCGCTACGCCTGGCGCGGCAACCGGAAAGCCGGTGCGGGCGTGATGGAGATCAAAGCCGACGCCGAACGGGAGATCGGCGTGGAGCTCACCTTCGAAAAGCCGTTCAAGGCCACCAATTTCGTCACCTTCACCCTGTCCCCCGCCGCGGGCGGCACCGAGGTGACCTGGACGATGACCGGCACCCATTCCGGTCTGATGGGCGTGCTCGGCAAGGTTTTTCCGATCGACAACTTCATCGGCAAGGACTTCGACAAGGGTCTGGCCCGGCTCAAGACGATCGCCGAATCCAGTCCGGCCTGAGGCACCGAGGAGCCAATGGTGCCGGTATCGGATTAGGCTTCGAACCATGGCTACAGCAGCGGAATGGATCGAGGGCGCCCGACCGCGGACGTTGCCCAACGCGATCGCGCCGGTACTGGCGGGCACCGGCGCCGCCGCATCCATCGACGGGGCCGTGTGGTGGAAAGCGATACTGGCACTGCTGGTTTCGCTGGCGCTGATCGTCGGGGTGAACTACGCCAACGATTACTCCGACGGTATTCGCGGCACCGATGACGTGCGCGTGGGACCGTTGCGGCTGGTCGGTTCGAAGTTGGCCTCCCCCGAGGCCGTTCGCACCGCTGCCGTGCTGAGCCTGGCGATCGGCGCGGTCGCGGGCCTGGTGTTGGCGGCGACCACGGCCTGGTGGCTGGTGCTGATCGGGGCACTGTGCCTGGCGGGTGCCTGGTTCTACACCGGCGGCAGTAAGCCCTACGGCTACAGCGGTTTCGGTGAGATCGCGGTGTTCGTGTTCTTCGGGTTGATCGCGGTGCTGGGCACCCAGTACGTGCAGGCGCTGCGGGTCGACTGGGTGGGTCTGCTGCTCGCGATCGGTGTCGGCGCGTTCTCCAGCGCGGTGCTGGTGGCCAACAACCTGCGTGACATCCCCACCGACACCGAGTCCGGGAAGGTCACCCTCGCGGTGAAACTCGGCGACGCACGCACCCGCACCCTGCACATGGTGTTGCTCGCGGCGCCGTTCGTGATCAGCCTCGCGCTGATGGCGCGCACGCCGTGGGCGCTGGCCGGACTGCTCGCGTTGCCGCTGGCGATCCGGGCCAACGCCCCCGTGCGCACCGGGAAGGGCGGGCTGGAACTGATTCCCGCCCTTCGCGATTCCGGCTTGGCGTTGCTCGCGTGGTCAGCGCTGAGTGCGCTGGCCGTCGGACTGGCCTAGTCGCCGTCGGGCACCAGGATACCGAGCACCCAGTTCACCAACATGATGATCACGCCACCCCACAGCGCGGCCCAGAAGCCGTCCACGCGCAGGCCGTAGTCGGTGAACTCGGTGATCTTGGCCGTGAGCCACAGCATTCCCGCGTTCACCACCAGCAGGAACAGGCCCAACGTGAGGATCACGAACGGCAGGGACAGCAGTTTCACGATCGGCTTGATCACAGCGTTGACCGCGGTGAACACGACCGCGACGATGAGCAGGACCAGGGCCTTACCCCAGTTACCCCACTCCGATTGCCACTCGGCCGGCACGATGACATCGATCTTGTCGATCCACGCGACCGCGGCCCAGATGGCTATGGCGTTGATGACCAACCGTATAGCTAGTTGCATACAGGCAATGCTAGGCCCGAAAACGGACATTGCGTCGGGTCCGACACACACCCGGCACAGAATTCACGTGGCGCGGTCCAGCGTCGCATAGCGATCATGCAACCGCCGGAACCACTGTCAGCCGTTCCAGCGGCCGGTGGTGGTGAACTCGTCCAGGATCGCCGTCGGGCCGGTCAGGTCGATGTTCTGGGCAGCTACCCAGTCGTCGTTGAAGTAGGTGCCCGCGTAGCGGTCGCCGCCGTCGCACAGCAGGGTCACCACGCTGCCACTTTTTCCCGCGGCCATCAGTTCGGCGACGAGGTGGAACGCGCCCCACAGGTTGGTGCCGGTCGAACCGCCGACGCGACGGCCCAGCGCGGTGCTGGCGTGGCGGGCGGTGGCGATCGAGGCGGCGTCGGGGACCACGATCATGCGGTCGACGACCTGGCCGACGAACGACGGTTCCACGCGGGGACGCCCGATTCCCTCGATGCGCGAAGGCATTCCGGTTTCGTAGCCCGCGTCGCCGGTTTCGTAGCCGCCGTAGAACGCCGAGTGTTCCGGGTCGACCACGGCCAAGCGGGTCGCGTGTCGGCGGTAGCGGATGTAGCGGCCGATCGTCGCGCTGGTGCCGCCGGTGCCGGCGCCGACCACGATCCACTCGGGGATCGGGTGATTCTCGAGCGCCAGCTGATCGAAAATCGACTCGGCGATGTTGTTGTTGCCGCGCCAGTCGGTCGCCCGCTCGGCGTGGGTGAACTGGTCCATGAAATGCCCGCCCGACTCCGCGGCCAGGCGCTTGGCTTCGGTGTACATGTCCGGCGGTCGATCCACGAAATGGCAACGGCCACCCTGCGCTTCGATCAGCGCGACCTTCTGCGGCGACGTGCTCGCCGGCATCACCGCGACGAAATCCAAGCCGAGCAGCTTGGCGAAATAGGCCTCGCTCACCGCCGTGGAACCCGACGACGCCTCGACCACCGTCGTGCCCTCGGTGACCCAGCCGTTGCAGATCGCGTACAGGAACAGCGACCGCGCCAGCCGGTGCTTCAGGCTGCCGGTGATGTGGGTCGACTCGTCCTTGAGGTACAGCTGCACCGGCCAGTCGGCGGGCAGTGGGTACCGCAGTAGGTGGGTGTCGGCGGAACGCTGCGTGTCGGCGTCGATCAGCCGCACGGCGTTGTCGACCCAGTCACGGGGTGCGCTGCGGTCGAGGTACTTCACGCCGACGTGCTGTCGTCGTCACCCCGCAGGCGAGCCCGCAGCTGCGCCTTGTCCTGGCGGCGGCGCGCGTCGACCACGGCGATGTCCTCGTTCACCTTCACGCGCAGTTTCTTGAACAAGGTCAGCGACAGCGGCATCGCCACCAGCAACGCGAACAGCGCCGCGACGATGATCGGCACATCCACGCCGATCACCTTGGCGATGCCCACGATCAGCGCGGCGATCACCACCACCAGCCCGATCCGAGCCAGCGTGTAGAGCGCCAGATTGCGTACCAGTCGCTTCCCGGCGCCAGAACCCTGCTGACCTGTTGCTTCACTCACGACAACAGCGTAACTGGCGCTGGCGCGCGCCAACGATCGCCTCTGACGCGGCCCCGTTCGCGGCTTTTGTCTATTACTTCCCCTTTACCAACAGTAGGTGGTTCGACTACATGGGGGTCACAGTGCGACGATGACGCCACTGATGAGGGAACTGTCGAGAACGGAGAGGTTAGCTATGACTGCGATCACCGTCGGCCTTCAGGACACTCTGCTGACACCAGGCCAAGTGGCCGCCATGTTCCACGTAGACCCCAAGACCGTCACCCGGTGGGCCCATGCGGGTCGACTGGGTTCGCTTCGCACGCCGGGCGGACATCGCCGATTCCGCGAGTCCGAGGTTCTGCAGTTGCTCAGATCACTCACCACCGAGGCAGCTCCGCGCTGACTCACCGGCAGGCGCGAGCCCAGCACGGGCTCGCGTTCGCCGAGAATTTCCCTCCCGTTGCGCATGTGCACACGGCGCGGACACGGCTACCCTCGATAGCAGGAGGTGAGCGACGTGACGTACCTGTTGGCACTGATCGCGATCGTGGCCATCGCGGTGTTGTGCTGGAAGGCGTTCGGCCCTCAAAAGCCCCGCCCGCAATCCGGGCCACCGCCGCGCAGACCGGTACTGGGTCCCGACGACGACCCGGAATTTCTCTGGCGTCTCGGTAAACAACCCCGCGACGACTCCGGGCCCACCGAATAGCCCCGCGATGTTGGTTCGCGTGAGTTGACCCACATACCCCCGTTGCGCGGCGAAACAGCTGGGTAGATAACGTATTCCGGTGATTGATGTGCAGCAGGGTTCTGTCCCGACCACTTGGCGCGCGGCCGACGGCAGCGCCGTGACGTTCACCGAGGCACGGTCGGAATGGACCCGTGCCGCACACGAGGTGCTGGCCGATACCGCCACCCGCTTCAACAACTTCATCGTCAACACCGAACTGGCCGAACTGGTCCAGGAAGAGTCCGGTATCCGGACCGCGGTGAAGTGGCAACACTGGCTGCCCGTGGTGTTGGACAAGGTCGCCGAGCACTGTCACAAGAACAACGAACCGCCGCTGAGCGCGTTGTGTGTGCGCAAGAACCAGACGGTGGGCACCGGCTACCGCTACATCCTCGAACTCGCGGGCCTGCCCATCCCCGACGACCTCGAGATGCACGCCGCCGCCGCCCGCTGGCAGTGCTACCAGCACTACGCCACCGACCTCCCCGCCGACGGCGGCCTCCCCACCCTCCCCCCGAAGGTCGCCGCCATCCGTCAGTCCACCTCCGCGGACCTGGCCACCGCCGAAGCCGCCGAGGCAGCCGTCAAACGCTCCACCGCCGCCCGCCGCACCAGCACCGCAGTCCCCAAGCCCGAACCGGTCCGCAAACCGGTCTGCCTGAACTGCCACGTAGAACTCCCGGCGAACAAGATCTGCTACTACTGCTGACCAGCCGCGGGTCCGGGTGCGCCCTTGCGGGCATCCGGACGTAGATCTCAGCCCGCGTTGGCGGTGCACACAGTCTTCGCGTGAACGCGACCCGGGCCGAGCTTCCCGGCAGCCGCGACCGCAGCAGCTTCCGCCTCCTGCGCAGTCGGTGCCATCCGGATGCGATAGTCGCCGCTGCGCCCATTCCTGTCCAGCTCGGTCATCCCCAACGACACACACTCGTCGACGAAACGCGCGACGACCACACAGGTCGGCCGTTCACACAGTTCGCGCGCCGCCTCCTCGGCCGCATCCCAGCTCGGGTAATTCGTGGCCGTCACCACGTACGAAGAATCAGCGGCCCCCATCACCAAAACCCCGTAAAGCCGCCCATCATCACCGGCCTCAGCCCCCGCCTGCCCCGCTCCCCCAGCGAAAACCGCACCGGCAACCATCAAAACCATCGAAAACTTCTTCCCCACCGGGATCCTCCAGCTGATAACCGGCCCACGTCGAGCCGAACCGAATATCATCGCCGGTTGACCCATGCCGCGTCAATCCCGTTGCCCCAGAATAATTTTCAGCGCCCAGCCCCCGGCCAACCGGTCGTCTCCCTCCGTCACACGTCCGCGCGAGCGAGCACCTCAGCCTCCATCGCGGCAATGAAGTCGCCGACGTTCGAGCCGTAGATTCCCCAACTGTTCACACCGCCGATTTCCACAAGTCGAAGGTCGCCGTCGTGCCCGATGCCGACATCGACGGTGATCACCGAGGCTCCGTGAGCGAGCAGGCGCGCCGCCACGGCCTCTGCGTAGGTACGGACGTGGTCGGGGACGGGGAGGTATGGCTCGAGCGGATACGAGCTTCCGCAGAAGAATCGGCCGTTACGGCAGAAGCAGCGGTACTCGTGTTCGAAGGTCACGACCTCGGACACGACAACGAGCTCGTCGCGATGCTTGTCGTAGATCTGGACCCACCGACCCAACTCCTCGACGGTATGCACGCCCGCGGGAAACAGTTTGTAGTTCGTATCGCTGCGAACGAAGACCTGATCACTCCCGAACATGCGCCGCAGCGGAAGCCCTGGAACCGCAGCGAACGGCACGAGCACGGCGGTGCGTCCGAGGAAGTCGTATACGTATCGGTAGTACGACGAGCAGCGCAGCGTGGCGTAGTCGTCGAACACCGCTTCCCCGAGTCGCGGCACGCGACGCAGGTTCGTCATCGTGGGCATCGTCCCGTATCCGACCACCGCACGGCCGTCCTCGACGACCGGCCAGCGTCCCATCATCACGTCACGCGGCTCGACGATCAGCGCATCGTCGAGTGCGGCCGCGACAACGGCAGACCCAGGGAAGTCCTCATGGAGATCAATCAGCCAACGCGGTCGCACCGCGCGATGCTACCCGCGCGGGCGAGGACTTCGATTGCCTGTCACGCCGCAATGTTGTTGCTAGGCACGATGAATCGAACCTCTTCGTTGGTCGATTCCGACCAACGAAGGTCGATTACGGTGCGTCCGCCATCGAGGTTTTCGACGATGACCACGCCGATCCGGCATGGCATCGGGTAGGGAGACTCGGGCCAGATGTCATCGTCGTCCGGTCCAAAGAAGGTCGGCAGCTTGTCGATCACGGAATGTACGTCGCCGTCGGCGTCGGCGAATTGGACCTCGATGACGCCTCCGGCGCTGCTGTCATCGCACACCCACCGAACGGCCGTCCCCCGCAATGTTGGCACAACCGAATTGTCCTACAGACCGCTGCACGACGCTCGACTCGTGGCTCAGGAGCGAAGCCGAGACGGGCACGGTCAGTTCAGACCGGCGTAGCTGTGCAACCCGCTGATCACCATGTTGATGATGAACAAGTTGAACAGCATCGCGACGAAGCCGGCGATGTTGATCCAGGCTGCCTTGGTGTCTCGCCAGCCGGAGGTGGCTCGGGCGTGGAGGTAGGCGGCGTAGAGGACCCAGGCGATGAAGGAGCAGGTTTCTTTGGGGTCCCAGCCCCAGAAGCGGCCCCAGGCGGCTTCGGCCCAGATGGCGCCGAGGATTACGCCTGCGCCGAAGAGGGGGAAGCCGATGATGGTGGTTTTGTAGGCCAGTTGGTCGAGGGTGCGGGCGTCGGGGAGGCGGCGGGCGATGGTGCCGAGCAGGTTCGAGGACTCTTCGCCTGCGGGTTCGCGCATGCGGAACAGGTAGAGCAGGCTGGCTACGCCGGAGACCAGGAACACGCCGCTGCCGATGCTGACGATGGTGACGTGGATGGGCAGCCAGAACGAGCGCAGCGCGGGGACCACGGGGGCGGCGTCGGCGTACAGGACCGTGCCTGCCAGGAACATCAGGATCAGGACGGGGACCAGCAGGAACGCCCACATGGAGCGGTAGCGCTGGTCGCGCAGGAAGATCAGGCCGATCACCACGGCGGCGGCGGTGGCCATGGTGGTGAACTCGTACATGTTGCCCAGCGGGAAGCGGTGGGTGGCGAAGCCGCGCAGCACGATCGAGGTGATGTGCAGGACCGCGCCGACCGACAGCACCGAGAAGGCCATGTCGCCGAAGCGTTCCGCGCGCGACTTCTCGACGGGCGCGGCGATCCGGCCGGGCAGTGCCGGGTCGGTGGTTGCCGACTCGCGGCCCACGACCTGCTTGGCGCGCGCCGAGGCGTACTGCACGATCAGCAGGACCGTCGCCAGCGCGTAGACGGCGATGGCCGACATGAAGGCGAAGTCGCTGTAGCGTGCCAGCGTTTCGTCGATCTGCATCAGGATTCCGTCTCCCTGTCGAATGCGCGCGTCACTTGTCCGCTCCCAGCAGCCGTGCCCGTAGTCGGTCGAATTCGGCGCCCCACCCGGCTTGGTCGCTGCGGGCGAGACCGCCCATTTCTACTACGGTGCGTCGTTGATCCACGGTACCTGCCGTGTCCGACGCCGGGTACGTCCGGATCCAGATCCGACGCCGTTTCAGCAGCAGCGACACCAGCAACCCGGCCATCATCGTCAGCGCGCTGACCAGCACCCACTGCTGGGCGGGGTCGTGCGAAACCTGCAGATTGACGAATTCCTGCGCACCGTCGAAGGTGACCTTCGTGCCGTTGGGCAGCGACGTCGACTCACCCGGACGCAGGTTGACCCGCGCTTCCTTCGTCAGCCGACCCTGCTTGATCATCTCCGGATCCAGCGCGAACAGCGACTGCGAACGACCGGTGTCCAGACCGGTGTTGCCGCGGTAGATGTCCACCGCGACGGCCGGATCGTCCATCTTCGGGAACGAGGAGGTGAGCAGGCTGCCGTGGAACATCGCGGTCGGCGCGAACAGGCCCTCGATGGCGATCTGGTTCTGGCGGCGTTCCTCGTCGGTGGCGTACATGCCACCGGGCGGGTCGATGCGCAGCACACCGCTGGACAGGAAGGTCTGGGCGTCGTCGGGCCGCCACTGGATGGTCTCGGTGCGGGTCTGACCGTTGGGGAAGGTGACCGTGAAGGTCGGCGCGAAACCGTGTCCCTGCAGGTAGACGCGGTCACCGGCGACGCGCAACGGATGGTTCACCCGCAGCTCGGTACTGCGCCAGGTGTCGGTCGCGAGGTCCGCGCCTGCCTGGTACTCGATGTTGGAGTGGAACATCTCGGCCTGACCGGTGGGCAGGTAGTCGGCTTTGAAATCCTTGACCTTGATGCACAGCGGCGTCATGCCGGTGCCGTCGTTGGTGTTGCCCGCGCGGAACGAGTCGAACACCGCGGGCGAGGTGGTGCAGAAGCCGGGACCGTTGTTGGCGATCACGATGACATTGCCCTCGTACCCGAGCAGCTTGCCCAGTGCGATCGCGACCAGCAGACCCACCAGCGACAGGTGGAACACCAGGTTGCCGAACTCGCGCAGGTACCCCTTCTCCGCCGACAGCGTCACCTCACCGTCGCGCTGACCGGGGCGAACCTCGGTGCGCCAGCCACGAAGCGCGCTTCGAGCGGCGGAGATCACCTCGTCGGGCGTGCGATCGTCGGTCTCGCGGACGTGGTGCGGCAGGCGACCCAGATTGCGCGGCGCGGGCACGGGCGGGGTGCGCAGGGCGCGGTAGTGGTCCCAGCAGCGCGGCAGGATGCAGCCCACCAGCGAGATGAACAGCAGCGCGTAGATGGCGGTGAACCAGAAGCTGCCGAACACGTCGAACAGTTCGAACCGGTCCATCCACGGGCCCAGCGTCGGCCGGTCGGCGATGTACTGCTCGACCTTCTGCGTGTTGAGGCTGCGTTGCGGCAGCAGCGCGCCGGGGATGGCGGCCAGCGCGAGCAGGAACAGCAGCACCAGGGCGGTGCGCATGCTCGTGAGGCCGCGCCAGGAATTCCGGACCAGGGCCCAGGCCCGGCCCGGCAGCGATTGCCGGACGGGCGGGGTGGGGGTGGTCGGTGTGGTCAGCGTGTCAGTCATCAGATCGGAAGAGTCACCTCGGAGACGAACCCGTCACGCACCCAGCCAACGAACTGATCCCATGCCCCCGTGACCAGCGCGATGCCGACGGCAACGAGCAGAACACCCCCGACAACTTGAATGGTGCGCGAATTGCGCCGCAGCCAACCGACCCCGCGCAGCGCACCGGCCGACCCGAAGGCCAGCACGATGAAAGGCAGTCCGAGACCGAGGCAGTAGGCCACGATCAACGTCACCCCGCGCGCGGCGGTGGTGCCCTCGGTGCCCGCGGATACCGCCATCACACCCGACAGCGTCGGGCCCAGACACGGCGTCCAGCCCAGCGCGAACACGCCACCCAGCAGCGGCGCGCCGACGATGCTGGTGAGCCTGCGCGGCTCCATCCGCGTGTCGCGTTGCAGGGCGGGGACCAAGCCGATGAACACCAGACCCATCAGGATCGTCACCACACCGCCGATGCGCTGCAGCAGTTCCCGATTCACGTTCAACGTCTGGATGACACCGAAAACAGTGGCCGTGGCCAGCACGAACACCACGGTGAACCCGGCCACGAACAGCCCGGCGGCACCGGCGACCCGCAGCTTCGCGCTACGACGTTGCGCGGTGAGCGTGGCCGCAGTACTGGTGGCAGGCGGCGCCTCGGCACCGACCAGACCGGCCAGATACGACAGATAGCCGGGCACCAGCGGCACGACACACGGTGAAGCGAACGACACCAGGCCCGCTAACAGGCAGGCTCCCAGCGCCAGCAAAAGCGGACCCGATGCCGCCGTCTGCTGGAAGGAATCCCCGACTGCGGCGAGCGGCATCACTCGTCGGTGTCCGTATCCTGCTGCTCGTCGCGCGGCAACGACAATTTACGCTCGGTTTCGGCTGTTTCAGCGGGGCCGAAATCGAACAGACCGGCACCGGCGACACTGCGCGGCACGGTCGCGATGCCGGCCCAACGGTCATCGACCGTCCACCCCGCACCCATTCGGCTCGCGCCCTGACGGGGACGACACGCGGTCAGATTTCCTGGACGACGACGGCTGCTCACTGTTTCTCCTCGGCGGCGATGCGCTCGACTACTGGTTGAAGGTCTTCGGCCAATAACGAGCGAAGGAAGACCGCGGCGACCCGGTGCTGACGATCCAGGATCAACGTGGTCGGGATGACACTGGTGGGAAAGTTTCCGCCGAGAGCGAGCAGTGTCCGCATCGACGGGTCGTAGATGGACGGGTATTCGATCTTGTTGTCCACCACGAAGTCCTGGGCTTTGTCGCGCTGGTAGTCGCGGACATTGATTCCCAGGAACGCGACGCCTTGATCTCTGGTCGCCGCGAAGACTTTTTCCAAGGCGGGCGACTCGGCGCGGCACGGGCCACACCACTGTCCCCACAGGTTCACGACCACGATCTGGTTCGGGAAATCGTCGACCGAAAGGGTCTTTCCCTCGTTCATCAGATCGGGCCCCGACAGCGTGCCGATCGTCCCGCGAGTGGCGGGCGGATCGTAGTAGATCTCCGTTTTACCACCGGGTGAGACGAATTCGAAGGTCCCGCCCCCGGTCGCCACCGCATCGGTACCCGTCGAACACCCCGCCGCGGCAGCGATCACCAGCAGGGCGGAGAGGACGGCGGTCAGCGCCCGCGGCAGATAGCCACGGGCGGTTCCCGACGAGGTGAAGCGTGTCATGCGCCGTGAACCGACGGATCCGACGCGCCCGCGGGCTCGGAATAGACGATGTCGACCAGCGTGTCGCCGTGGTAGACCAGCGAGGTCAGCGACGCGAGCGAGCACTGACGGTTGCGCGGGTCGTGCCACAACCGCTGACCCTGCAGGAAACGACGCAGCGTCCACACCGGCAGCTGATGTGAGACCAGAACGACCTCATGACCGGCGGCTTCCACGCGGGCCTTGTTCACCGCGGCGAGCATCCGGTGGGCGATCTGCAGGTACGGCTCGCCCCACGACGGGGTGAACGGGTCGCGCAGCTTCCACCAGTGCCGCGGCTTGCGCAGGGCACCGTCACCGACGGACACGCGCAGGCCCTCGAAAGTGTTGCCCGCTTCGATCAGGTTCTCGTCGGTGCGCACGATCAGGTCGTGCGCGGCCGCGATCGGCGCCGCAGTCTCCTGGGCGCGCTGCAGCGGGGAGGCGATCACCATCGCGATGTCGTGATCGGCCAGCGAACGCGCGACCGCACCGGCCTGCGAGCGACCGGTCACCGACAGGCTGAAGCCGGGCAGACGTCCGTAGAGGATGCCGTTGGGGTTGTGCACCTCGCCGTGGCGCAGCACGTGCACGATGGTTTCGACATCGGAATCGACGTCGAGAACAGGCGGCGCGGCGGCAGGCGCGGGATGCGGCGCCTCGTCGCCGTCAGTGGGAACTGGGGCGAATTCTGCGTCGGGCTGGTCGGAGCTCACGCTGGCGATCCTTCGGGGGTTGCGGCCGCGGCCGCGAGGGCGGCGGCGGGCAGAGCGGCGGCGATACGGTCGAACGCGTCCTCGTCGAGTGCCGCGGAGACGAACCATGCCTCGTACGCGCTGGGCGGCGCGTACACGCCCGCGTCGAGCAAGGCGTGGAAGAAGGCGGGGTAGCGCCAGGTCTGGCTCGCTTTGGCGGCTGCATAGTCGGTCACCGGCTGCTCGGCGAAGAACACGCTCACCATATTGCCTGCGAACTGGACTTGGTGCTGCACGCCCGCCTCGGTCAGTGCCTTCGCGAACAGCGAGCCGAGGCGATCGGCGTTACGATCCAGCGCCGCGTACACCTGCTCGTCGGCCGCACGCAGCGTCGCCAGGCCCGCGGCCACGGCGACGGGATTACCCGACAGTGTGCCCGCCTGATAGACCGGGCCCAGCGGGGCGAGGTTGTTCATGATCTCGGCGCGACCACCGAACGCGGCGGCGGGCAGGCCACCGCTCATCACCTTGCCGAAGGTGTAGAGGTCGCCCGCGACACCTTCGAGTCCGTACCAACCCGACGCGCTGACACGGAAACCGGTCATCACCTCGTCCATGATCAGCAACGCGCCGTTGTCGTGGGCGAGGTCGCGCAGGCCCGCGTTGAAGCCGGGCAGCGGGGCGACCGCGCCCATATTGCCTGCGGCGGCTTCGGTGATCACGCACGCGATCTGGCCGGGATGGGCTTCGAAGGCGGCGGCGACGGCGGGGAGGTCGTTGTAGGGCAGCACGATGGTGTCGGCGGCTTGCGCGCCGGTGACGCCGGGCGAAGTCGGCAGGCCGAGCGTCGCGACGCCGGAGCCCGCGTCGGCCAGCAGCGCGTCGACGTGGCCGTGATAGCAACCGGAGAACTTGATGATCTTGGAGCGACCGGTGAAGCCGCGAGCCAGGCGCACCGCGCTCATGGTGGCCTCGGTGCCGGAGTTCACCAAGCGGACCCGTTCGACCGGATCGACGCGGGCGGCGATGGCCTCGGCGAGCTCGATCTCGGCCTCGGTCGGGGCGCCGAACGACAGTCCGCTGGTGGCGGCCGTCTGCACAGCTTCCACGACGGCGGGGTGGGCGTGGCCCAGGATCATCGGACCCCAGGAGCAGACCAGATCGACGTAGTCGTTGCCGTCGGCGTCGATGAGCGTGTAGCCGCTGGCGGATTTGATGAACCGGGGCGTGCCGCCGACCGAGTTGAACGCACGAACCGGGGAATTGACACCACCCGGAATCACCGAAGCTGCCCGCTGGAAGAGCTGGGCGGAAACCGGTACCTGCGTAGGACTCACGGATTCCAGTGTCTCAGTTCGCCTCGGCGCGCCGGACGACAGGGTGGAGCACAGTGACCCAGACCGCAGCGACCCACCGACGACACGCCCGACACGCCGCCCCCGTGCGCGAAAGAATTCGATCTAGGGCCGTTGGCCTGCGACTACGCCACGAAACTGTCGACGGTCGCAGCGGGGCGGCGCGTCGCGGATCTGCTGTAGATCCTGGCGGCGATATCGATCAGCAGGATGCCGCTGAGGATCACCAGCGCGCACGCCAGCAACAGCATCGGCGGGACGTACCGCACCGCCGTGAAGCCGGGATGGTCTTCGGTGTCGGGGAACTCGGTCGTGCGCCGCGCGGCACGCCAACTGAGCACGGCACACAACGAGCAGAGCACCGCAAGACCCAGTTCCCACAGCACGATCCAGCGTTTCATGCGTGCGATCCTGCCAGGGCAGGTGCGGATCAGCCGACCAGGCGCGGTAGCAGAATCAGCCCGATGACCACGAGGGTGAGCACCACCATCAACCCGATGCCGAGCAGGTCGCGTCGCAGGCTGTGTGGTTGTTGAATCACCACTCGCATCATTGCCTCCGCCCACCGGGTGTGATAATCCTCACCATACACTGTGTGGGGTCACTTTCGGTGGGACAGAAAGTACTTCGTCGAATCCGGCCGGTACGACAGGTACGCCGCGCCCGCGGCCAACACACCCTGCACGATCGCCGTGCCGCCCGCGATGATCGTCGCCGGACCCGCGACCGCGGAGAAGGTGAACATGGTGGCGAACGCGCCCATCGCCAGCCAGACCGCGACCACCGTGAGCACCGTGCGCGCCCACGATCTGCCCCGGCCCAACTGCTGCGCGATCAGCACGGTGATCCCGGCCATCACCAGCCCGACCAGCGCGGTCAGCACGAAAGCCACGGTCAGGATCAGGTCGACGGTCGACGCGGGGAAGGCGGGATCGGACTTGTGGATCTCGTCGAGGAACTGCTTCGCCATCGCGTCGCGTTCGCCGGTCATGGTCGCGATTCCGGCGCCCATGTAGACAACGCCGAGGCCCGCGACGCCCCACCACAATTGGCGGGCGGTGCCGACGTCTTCGGGCATGGGCAGGGTTTCTGGTTTGTTCGGTGGAACGATCACGACAGCCAGTGTGCTGCCTCGGTCGCCCAGTAGGTGAGCACGATGTCCGCGCCCGCCCGCCGGATGCCGATCAGCGACTCCAGAATCGAGGCCCGACGGTCGATCCAGCCGCGGTCGGCGGCGGCGGTGATCATCGCGTACTCGCCCGAGATCTGATAGGCCGCGACCGGAACGGTCGAACGGTCGGCGACGTCGCGCAGGATGTCCAAATACGACATCGCGGGCTTGACCATCACGATGTCGGCGCCCTCGGCCAGATCCAGTTCGAGCTCGCGCATCGACTCGCGGCGGTTGGCCGGATCCTGTTGGTAGGTGCGACGATCGCCGACCAGCGACGAGCCGACGGCCTCGCGGAACGGGCCGTAGAACGCCGAGGCGTACTTGGCCGCGTAGGCCAGGATGGCGGTGTCGGTGCTGCCCACCGCGTCCAGCCCGCGCCGGATCGCGCCGACCTGGCCGTCCATCATCCCGCTGGTGCCCAGCAGGTCAGCGCCCGCGTCGGCCTGTGACAGCGCCATTTCGACGTAGCGGTGCAGGGTGGCGTCGTTGTCGACCGTGCCGTCGGCGCCCAGCACGCCGCAGTGGCCGTGATCGGTGAACTCGTCCAGGCAGGTGTCGGCCATGATGACCGTCGCGCCGCCGACCTCTTCGGCCAGCGCGCGCAGGCCGCGATTGAGAATCCCGTTCGGGTCACTGGCGTGACTTCCGGTGGCATCCTTGTCTTCTGGCAGCGGCACCCCGAACAGCATCAGCCCGCCCACCCCCGCGGCCACCGATTCCACGGCGGCCTTGCGCAGCGAGTCCAACGAGTGCTGGTACACCCCCGGCATCGAGCTGATCTCGCGCGGCTCGTCCAGCCCGTCGGCCACGAACATCGGCAGCACCAGCTGCCGCGGCTGCAACGTGGTCTCGGCGACGAGTCGGCGCAACGCCGGTGTCCTGCGCAACCGCCGCGGGCGGTCGAAAGCGGTCATAGCCCGCAGAATACGCCTGTGCCGCTCGCGCACCGAAACCTGTCGGTACCCCTCGATATAATCGAAAGCGTGTTCGAGGGTTCCGCTCGGTTCGTCGAAACCGAACGGGGGACGGAACCCACACGCGACGGGAGGACGCCGAATGAATGCCATCACCACCAAGTCCACTTTCATCACCGCGCCATACGTGCCGCTCGAGAAGAAGCGCCTGCCTACGGGCCGGCCGCGCCGCTGGTACGTGGCGCACAATCGCCGGCTCAAGGCCATGCGGTTGACCATCGCACTGCTGGATTCCGGTGTGTACCTACCCAATCAAGCCACCAACGACACGATCCGCCGCACCGCCGAGAAGATCGACATCCGACCGCCCTCGGATGCCACCTGTCGACTCGTGCGCACCCTGCTGCGCTATAGCCGATGACCCTGATACGCCGAAAGCCCGCCGTTGCGGGCGGGCTTTCGGGGTATCTGCGGCGACTAGCGACTGCTGCTGCGGCGGCTCTTCTTACGCGGCGGGGGCAGCAGGCCCTCGGCGCGCAAGCGCGACGCGTGCTCGGCCAGTGCCTCCACCAGCGGACCCACCTGCGCGAACTCGGGCTGCACGTCCACGCGCAAGCCGAACTCGATCGCGGTCTCGGCGGTCTTCGGGCCGATGCAGGCCACGATGGTGCGCGCATGCGGCTTGCCCGCGATACCCACCAGGTTGCGCACCGTGGAGGACGAGGTGAACAGCACCGCGTCGAAACCGCCGGTCTTGATCATCTCGCGGGTCTCCGCGGGCGGCGGCGAGGCGCGCACCGTGCGGTACGCGGTGACGTCGTCGATCTCCCAGCCGCGCTCGCGCAGGCCCTCGGCCAGGGTTTCGGTGGCGATGTCCGCGCGCGGCAGCAGTACCCGGTTCACCGGGTCGAACACGTCGTCGTAGGGCGGGAAGTCCGCGAGCAGGCCCTCGGAGGACTGCTCGCCGCTGGGCACCAGCTCGGGGTTGATGCCGAACGAGCGCACCCGCTCCGCGGTGGCCTCACCGACGCAGGCGATCTTCACACCGGAGAACGCGCGGGCGTCCAGACCGAACTCGGCGAACTTCTCCCACACCGCGCGCACCGCGTTGGTGGAGGTGAACACCACCCACTGGTAGCGGCCGTCGACCAGGCCCTTCACGGCCCGTTCCATCTGGGCCGGGCTGCGCGGCGGCTCCACCGCGATCGTGGGTACCTCGATCGGGATCGCGCCGTGGGTGACCAGGCGCTCGCTCATCTCGCCGGCCTGATCCTTGGTGCGCGGCACCAGCACGGTCCAGCCGTACAGCGCCCGCGATTCCCACCACGACATCTTGGCGCGCTTGTCGACTTCCTTGCCCACGGTCACGACCAGCGGGCCGACCAGTTCCGACGCGGCGTTGTTCAACGACGCCAGCGTGGCCTCGATGGTGCGCTGCTGACGGGTGGTGCCGCGCACGGTCACCGCGACCGGCGTCTGCGGGGCCATGCCGTGTTCGACCAGCGCGCTCGCGGTCTCGGCCAGGTGGCCGGAGGTGGCGTGCAACACCAGCGGGCCGGGGGCGGCGGCCAGCGCCGACCAGTCGACCTCGCCGCGCACGTCGGCCTCGGTGTGCCCCGAGCCCAGTGCGATGCCGGCGTAGCTGGGCACCGCGGAACCGTTGGGCAGGCCCGGCAGCACCTCGAACACCATGTGCGAACGGGTCACGGCGTTGACCTCGCTGATCACCGAATCGGTGGTCAGCGGATCGCCGGTGACGATGCGGACCACGTCGTGACCGTTGCGGGCCTCGGCGATCAGCGTCTTGGCGACCTCGGCCGGTTCACCAAGGGCCGGGCGCACGTCGACCGGGCTCACACCGTTCTCGTCCACCTCGTGGGCGATACCGATCAGGGCGAGCACGCCCTTGTCGACGTCGGGGTCGGTGAACGCCAGCATCGCCCGCTCGAGCACCTCACGGGCGCGCACTGTCAGCAGGGCCGGGTCGCCTGGGCCGGATCCGACGAAAAGGATCCGCCCTGGTTGCTTCTTGGTCGCTCGGCTGCTGCTCATCGGTTGTTCTCCATCGGGCTGGAATTAGTGAAGTCGGTGGGCGCCGGTTCGTCTGTGACGCTCAGCAATGCGCGAGCCCCCAGGTCCAGCAGTTCGCGCGCCAGCGTGCGGCCGAGTTCGGCCGCGTCGCTCGGTGCGCCGACGATCGAGGCGCGCAACACGTCGGAGCCGTCGATCGCGGCGGCACACGCGCGCAGCGAGAGTTCGTCGAAGATCCGGCCGTCCTCGTCGATCGACTCGACGATCTCGGCCAATGCCCCGATCGGTGCGGTGCAGCCTGCCTCGAGCTCACCCAGCAGCGAACGCTCGGCGAGCACCGCGGCTCTGGTCGCGGCATCGTCCAGACCGGCGAGTACCTCGATCAATTGCGGGTCGTCACTGCGGCATTCGACCGCCAGAGCACCCTGTGAGGGGGCGGGCAGCATCTGCACCGGCTCGAGCGATTCGGTGATCGCGTCGGTGCGCCCGATCCGGCACAGGCCGGCGCGGGCGATCACGATGGCATCGAGTTCGCCGTCGATGACCTTGCGCAGGCGGGTGTCGATATTTCCGCGCAGGGGTGCGATCTCCAGGCCGAGGCCCAGCGCTCGCAACTGGGCAGCGCGGCGCGGTGCGGAGGTGCCGACGCGGGCACCGGCGGGTAGTTCGCCGAGCACCAGTCCGTCGCGAGCCACCAGCGCGTCGCGCGGGTCCTCGCGCGGCGGCACAGCGGCGATGGTGAAGCGCGGGTCCTGCGCGGTGGGGAGGTCTTTATAGGAGTGCACCGCGATATCGATGGTGCCCGCGGCCAGTTCGTCGCGCAGCGCGGACGTGAACACCCCGACACCGATCTTCTGCACCGGATCCGACGACAGGTCGCCGGGTGTCTTGATGACCACCAGTTCGGCGGGCTGCCCCGTCGCGATCAGCGCATCACGGATGGTGCCCGCCTGTGTCAGCGCGAGCAGACTGCCGCGCGTGCCGATCCGCCACGGCGCACTGGTGCTGCCTGCGGTCACGGTGTCCTCTTCCTGCACTGTCGTGGTCATGCGGTTTCCTCCTGCGCATGCCCGAACGGCGCTGCGTGGTTTCGCAAGCTGCCGGTATCGGGCCTCGACTCGGTCAAGCGTTGGGGCGACTCGGTCAAGCGTTGGGGCGACTCGCCGAAGTGTCCCGCGGTGAAGTCGTCGGCCAGCGCCGACTCCCCCGCGGCGACCTCCATCGGAGCGGCAACCGCTTGCACCGCACCGGGTTTGAGTTCGAACAGCTCACGCAACGCCTCGGCGTAGCTGTCACCGCCGGGTGTGGATGCCAGCTGTTTCACGCGCACGGTCGGCGCGTGCAGCAGCTTGTCCACCACGCGGCGCACAGTGCGTGCCACCTCGTCGCGCGCCGGGTCGGCCAGGTCGGGCAGGCGCGAATCCAGCCGCAGCAGTTCGGCTTCCACCACGTCGGCGGCCCGCTGACGCAGTGCGGCCACCGTGGGGGTGACCTCGGCCATGCGTTGTCCGGCAAGGTATTTGGCGAGTTCGTCGGCGACGATCAAGCGCGCGGCGGCGGTGTCGTCGGCCGCGGCACCCGCGGCCGGATCGCGCTGCAGCGACTCGATGTCGATCACGGCCACGCCGGGCAGACCGGCCACGGCGTGCTCCACATCGCGGGGCAGGCCCAGATCGCAGAAGACCAGCGGACGTTCGGCGGCCTCGGTGCGCGCACGGCCCGCGAGCGCGCGATGGGTGTCGGCCAGAGTCACCACGGACCCGACCGCGCCGGTACAGGTGATCACGACATCGGTGCCCGCCATGGCCTCGGTCAGCCGCGACATCTCGACCGCCTCGGCATCGACACCGTGCATGGTCCGCCCGGTTTCGGCCAGCCGCTGCGCGCGTTCCAGCGTCCGGTTGACCACCACGATCCGCCCGATCCCGGCCCGCGACAGATGCGCCACAGCCAGCCCGCCCATCGCACCGGCACCGACGACCACCGCGGTCCGCCCGGCCAGATCACCGACCACCGCGCGGGCCCGATCCAGCGCCACCGACACCACCGACGCACCGGCCCGGTCGATCCCGGTCTCCGAATGCACCCGCTTGCCCACCCGCAACCCGTGCTGCGCCAGTTCGTGCAGGGTGCGCCCGACCGCCTGCTGCCCATCGGCGCTGGCATAGGCCGTACGGATCTGGCTGAGCACCTGCTGCTCACCGACCACCATCGAGTCCAGACCACTGGCCACCGCGAACAGATGCTCGGCCGCGGCCTCGCTGTACCGGACGTACGCGTGCTTGGTCAGATCGCCCAGCGGCAGCCCGGAATGCTTGGTGAGCAGGTCGCTCACCTCGCCGAGTCCGCCGTGGAAGGCGTCGACCACGGCGTAGACCTCGACGCGGTTACAGGTGGAAACGATCATCGCCTCGGACACATGGCTGGATTCCAACAGCCGGTCCACCAACTTCGGCCGATCGGCATCGCTGATAGCGACCTTCTCCAACACCGACACCGGGGCGCTGCGATGCGAAATCCCCACCAGAAGAACGCTCATGACCACACCCCGCTAGCGCTGAAATGCTGATTCGCTCGCTGACGCTCGCTCATGGCGTAATCACCGATCCCTTGGTGCTTGGCTCCGTTGCCGAGTGGGGGGTGGCCGCATGCGGCGCGGTGCGTCGCGCTGGCCTGCCGCGCGCCGGTTCGACCGGTGCGGCGTGTGTGAGGTGGGTCGGTGGCGGTACCCGGCGCGCGATCCGGCCGGAACCGATCTGGGCGATCTCGGGCAGCGCGTCGTTGCGGGCGGCGTCGAACGACAGCATCTGCAGTTCCATCGCCAGGTCGACGCGGCGGACCTGCACGTGCGCGGGCGCGCGCAGTTCCAGCGGGGCGAAGCTCAGAATCGACGGCAGACCGGCCGCGACCAGCCGGTCACACACATCCTGGGCGGCCTCGTCGGGCACGGCCACCACCGCGATCGTGGGCGCCAACGCCGGAATCTGCGCGGACAGCTGTTCGACATCGCGCACGACGAGACCGGCGTACGACGCACCGATCACCGCGGGGTCGTTGTCGAAGATCCCGACCACGGTGAAGCCTCGTACCCCGAATCCGCCGTAACCGACCAGCGCGCGACCGAGATTGCCCGCGCCGACCAGCACCACTCGATGTCCCTGCGACAGTCCGAGCACATCTTCGATCCTGGTGCGCAACTTGGCTACGTCATAGCCGACACCCCGCACACCGTTGGGTCCGAGGAAGGAAAGATCCTTGCGCAGCTTGGCGGAATTGACACCCGCCGCGACAGCGAGTTCCTCACTCGATACGATGGCAACACCGGAGTCGGCCAGTCCGGACAGAACACGGAGATAGGTGGCCAGACGAGTCACCGTGGCTTGCGGAATATCGCGCACGACAGGCTTGCCGGAGGCGCCACTTGGCGTCTCGTGCTGCTCTGTCACGTCGTCGGCTCCTCGTTCCGGGCCTGATCGCGGTCCGGTTCCTCTGTGTCGTTCACCGGTGTGGGTCGCTGCGGGAAAGAGAGCGCGACCGGTGCCATAGGGGCGGTACAAACCCGGCCACCGCCGCTGCGTGCCAGGGGCGGTGCGGATTGCGTGTCACCACCGTAACCGCTTGTGCAGGCGTTCACAAAGTCGGTGAATTGGGCCTCATTTTCCGTCGCGACCAGCGATGCGGCTCAAGTCGGCCCGCAAACGGGGCTCATCGACGTCGAAATAGCTGTGTTCACGGCCGTTCAACAGCACCACCGGCAGTCGATCACCGTATTCCGCCCGCAGTGCGGGGTCGTTGACCGCGGCTTCGTCGACATCGACCGTGGCGACCGGGAGACCGAAATCACCACAGATACTCTGCAATTGCGTCAGTGCCGTGGTGCACATGCCGCAACCGGCGCGGGTCAACAGGGTCACGGTGGGTGTGGGATTGGTCATGAGCTCTATTTAATCCTCGAGCCCGGCGCGGGTTGTCGGTGTATCCGGTTACTGTGGACATGGTTCGCGCGACTAGCGGAGGGTACTGGTGCCGGAACGTTCGAAGGTGACTAGGGCCGGATTCGTCGCAGGGCGATTCGGGGAGTTCCCTGCGCGGTGGCAACCGAGCCGCCTGGGTCAGGAACTGCAGGAACAGTTCGCACGGCTGCCACGCAGCCCGTTCGGGCCGAGCGAGGAAGAGCTGCGCGCCAATCTGGCCGGTGAGGCCAGTGCCGACGCCGCGCTCGAGTTACACGACGCCGAGCTCGCCGAGCAGGGCACCGACGCCGGTCCTGAGGTCCCCCGCGACCTCACCGCCGCGGCGTTCTTCGACGTGGACAACACCCTCGTGCAGGGTGCCTCGATCGTGCATTTCGCTCGCGGTCTGGCCGCGCGCAAGTACTTCAAGACCTCCGACCTGGTCGATGTCGCCTGGAAGCAGGTGAAGTTCCGGGTCACCGGCAAGGAGAACTCCTCGGACATGGTCTCGGGCCGGGAGAAGGCCCTGAGCTTCATCGCGGGCCGCCCCACCGCCGAACTCGCCGCGCTGGGCGAGGAGATCTACGACGAGATCATCGCCGACAAGATCTGGCCGGGCACCCGCGCGCTGGCGCAGATGCACCTGGACGCGGGTCAGCAGGTCTGGCTGGTCACCGCGACCCCGGTGGAACTGGCCAACGTGATCGCCAAACGTCTGGGCCTGACCGGCGCGTTGGGCACGGTCGCGGAAAGTGTCGACGGCAAGTTCACCGGCCGCCTGGTCGGCGACATCCTGCACGGTCTGGGCAAGGCACACGCGGTGCGCACCCTCGCCATCCGCGAGGGCCTGAACCTCAAACGCTGTACCGCCTACTCCGACAGCCACAACGACGTCCCCATGCTGTCGCTGGTCGGCACTGCCGTGGCCATCAACCCCGACTCGGACCTACGCGAAGTGGCGAAGAACCGGGGCTGGGAGATCCGCGACTTCCGCACGGGTCGCAAGGCAGCCAAGATCGGCGTGCCCACCGCACTGGCGATCGGCGCGGCAGGCGGAGCGGTCGCGGCGGTCGTCGCCCGCCACCGCGAACACTGAACTGCCTACCCCAGCACCACGTTCCGGCGCTTGGCCAGCAGCTTGTACAGCGTCTGCTGGATGGTTTCGCGGACCTGGTCGGTGACCTCGAACATCGTCATCGGGTCATCGGCCTCTTCGGGTTCGAACGCCGTGGTCGCGATCGGCTCACCGAACTCGATGTACCACTTCGACGGCATCGGCACCGCGCCGAGCAGTCCGAGATGCGGGAACAGCGGCGTCACCGGGAAGTACGGCAGCCCGAGCAGACGCGCAAGGGGCTTGATGTCGGCCAGCTTCGGGTAGATCTCCTCCGAGCCCACGATCGACACCGGAATGATCGGCACCCCCGCGCGCACCGCCGCCGACACGAACCCGCCGCGACCGAAGCGCTGCAGCTTGTACCGGTCGGCGTAGCTCTTGCCCACGCCCTTGAACCCTTCCGGGAACACGCCGGCGATATGTCCGGCGCGCAGCAGTCGCTCGGCATCGGGATGGCAGGCCAGGGTGTGCCCGGCCTTGCGCGCCAACGCGCCGAGCACCGGTAATTCGAAGATCAGGTCCGCGGCCAGTAGTCGCAGGGCCCGGTGATGCGGGTGTTTGTCGTGCACGGCCAGTTGCAGCATCAGCCCGTCCAACGGCACGGTGCCCGCGTGGTTGGCCACCAGCAGCGCGCCACCGACCGCGGGAATGTTCTCGATGCCACTGACCTCGACCCGGAACCAGAAATCCGACAGGGGTCGCAGGGCGGGCAGGATGACCGATTCGAGCAGGTGTCGGTCGTAGCCGAACTCGTCGATCTGGTAATCGCCGGTGAGCCTGCGCCGCGCGAATTCCGCGGTGCGTTCGATCTGTTCGCCGACGGCGTCGCGCACGATGTCGGTCAGCGACTTCGGTGGCCGGGCGGGCATTCCGGGGCGACGTTCGCTCAGGGAGGTCACCGGCATCGCCGCCATGGGCTGATCCGGCCATCGCCGGGTCTGCGGTCGCTGTCGGGCCTCGACATTCACGTCGAGACGAATGACTTTCGCTCCCTCGTTCATGTACGCGCTCCCGAACCGGCCCCTATGAGACCGAGCAGTTTGTTTTCCGCGGCGTCGATCCAAGTCGGATCGAAGACGGGCCGCAACGCTGCGCCCGCGATGAAGTCGTCGAATGCCTGAACCGTGGTCCAGCGTGGGGTGAAACCGAGTTCGGTGCGCATCCGGGTGGTGTCCAGGCCGCAGCCGAAGTAGAAATAGTCGGGTTGTTCGCCGCTGAATCCGCGCATGATCGGCCCCATCAGCGAGCGACCGACCGTGCGGAACAGGAAGAAGGGAACCGGAGCCACGATCCGCCCGGCCCGGCGAATCGCCTGCGACATCGCCAACGCGCCATCGCCGGCGATATTCACGGTGCCGCCGTGCGCCCGCTGCGCCGCGTGCACGAGCACCGCGACCGCGTCCTCCTCGTGCAGCAATTGCAGGCGCGCTTCACGACCCAGCACGGTCGGGGTGATCGGCGAACGCAGATATTGCACGCCACGATCGGCCAGGCGCGGGCCCACGATCGGCGCGAAACGCAGAATCGACGCGGAGATATCGGGCCTGCGCCGCGCCATTCCGCGCACCAACGCCTCGATATCGATCATGTCGCGCGCGAACCATCCCGCGGGCGGGGTGCGCGCACCCATTTCCTCGGTGAATTTCGCCGGATCCTTGGCGCTGCAGCCGTACACCGCCGACGACGAGCGCACCACGACCCGCCGCACCGACGACGCCTTCTGGCACACGGCCAGCAACTGCATCGTGCCCAGCACATTGAGGTCCTTCATCACCGCGCGCCCACCACCGGCGGGCGGACGGGTGAGCACGGCCGCGTGCACCACGGTGTCGACGTTGTTGCCCTCGACCACCTTGCGAATCAGCGGATTCCTGATGTCGGCGCGCACGAATTCGGCGCGGCCCATCTTGCGACGCAACTCGCGACTGGGCGTCACGGTATCCACGGCGATGACACGTTCGACGCCGGGTTCGGCAGCCAGACGTGCCGCGACGTTGCCACCGAAGAACCGGCTGGCACCCGTGACCAGCACAACTTTCGGCGCGTGTCGTTCCCGCGTATCGGAACTCGAACCTGACCCCACTCAAAGCCCCCTGCTCATCGTGTTTCGCGTACCAGAGTAGCCGCATTCCTGCCACTGGCCGTCACGATCTACAAGCTTTTAACACTGGCGACCCGTCCTCGCCCGGTACCGGTCACAAACCCGGCCATTTTCACAGCGAGAGCCCGCCACCTCGAAGGTGACGGGCTCGTCGCAGGCACGCAGGCTTACTTGCCGAGTTTGCGACGCTGAACACGCGTGCGGCGAAGCAGCTTGCGGTGCTTCTTCTTCGACATACGCTTGCGGCGCTTCTTGATCACAGAACCCATAGGGTTTCCTCGCGTTCTCTCTACTCGGCATACACACGCGGTCTTCACGTGCGTCGTTTGGCGCCCGCGCCGCCGGGGCAACCGGACACCACGAACGGTGCCACCGGCAGGCGGACACGAACCAGTGGTCCATGCTACCGGGGCACCCGAGCAGCAACGAAACCGCCCTTGTACCTGGCCGAACTACATCTATCCGGCGTCGAAATACGACGTCTCCAGGTAGTCGTGCACCGCCTTCGCGTGCACTCGGAACGAGCGTCCGACACGCACCGCGGGCAGTTCACCCGAATGCACGAGCCGGTACACCGTCATTTTGGAGACCCGCATGAGATCGGCGACTTCGGCGACGGTGAGAAACTGTGTGCCGCCGCCGATCACCGTTTGCGGGGTGGCGCCGACCCGCGGCGCGGGCGAACCCGAACCACCGCCCGACGCCGATGGATTACTGGACATTCTGTTCGCAGACATCATGGCACCATTGACCTCCGGCACGCCCGCGCCGCCGGCTTCCCCACCAGCGGAACAGACACGCACGTGCTTCTACGAGCTTAGCGGGACCAGTGGGATTACTGCGACGGGTGGGAGAAATCGGTTTTCAAACCGAGTACCCGTTCGTCACTCGTTCGTTGCGCCGTGTTCGGCCGAGCGTCGCTTGGCCGCGTGCAGGGCTTCGATGAAGGTCGAACGCAGCGCGCCACGTTCGAGTTCGCGCAGGGCGGCGGCGGTGGTGCCACCGGGTGAGGTGACCGCGACGCGCAATTCCGCGGCGCTCTGCCCGGTCTCGTCCAGCAGCGCGGCCGAGCCGATCATGGTCTGCACGACCAGTTCGCTGGCCACATCGTGCGTGAGCCCGAGGCCCACGCCGGCGTCGATCATGGCCTCCACGACCAGGAAGAAATAGGCCGGACCCGAACCGGACACCGCGGTGACCGCGTCCATCTGCGCCTCGGGCACGGTGACGACCTTGCCGACGGCTTCGAGCATGTCGCCGACCAGTTCCAGCTGCTCGGGCTTGGCGTAGCGGCCCGGCGACTGCACGCTCATCCCCTGCCCGACCAGCATGGGCGTATTCGGCATCACCCGAACGACCGGGAAACCGGCGGGCAGTTTCGACTCGAGCCGGGCGGTGGACACACCCGCGGCCAGCGACACCAGCACCTGGTCGCGACCGTTGTCCAGATCGGCCTTGGACAGGTCGGTGAGCACGGAGTCGACCACGCCGGGCTTGACCGCGATGACCACGATGTCGGCGCCCTCGACCGCGTCGGCGACCGACCCGCTCACCCGCACCTTGAACCGCTCGGCCAGCTGCGCGGCGCGGGCGGCGACCGGCTCGACCACGACCAGATCCTTGGTCGCCCGACCGGATTCCAGCAATCCGGCCACCAGCGCCTCACCGATCCGACCGCCACCGACCACCGCAATTCTCGTCATGACAACAAGATTAGTGGGCCGGACAGCCTCAGCGCGCCGCCGGGATCAAAGCCAGCTGGCGACTCTGCGCCACCACGGCACCGGTGGAGTCGATGACCAGGTGGTCCTCGTCGAACATGCGCTCGCCGACCTCACGGGCGGTGGCGATCACGCGCAACCAGCCGGGGGCGGGGATGCGGCGCAGGTAGGTGGTCATCTGGACCGTGGGCGACCAACCGAAGTGGCCCAGGTTCATCGGCACCGGCGGGCTGATGTCGGCGGCCATCATCGCGAAGGCGGCGCGGGCGCGCGGATCGGTTTCGTCGCCGTCGAACGGACGGATCCACAGCCGCAGCCGGGGCGGACCGGTCTCGCCGCGTAGGAATTCACCCCAGGTGGGGTCGATCAGCAGGTGCGCACCCTGGCTGACGTGCACGATCTTGCCCATCGGCGAATCCGGGCTGTACCGGATGGCTTCGTCGCTGGGTTCGGCGGGCATGTCGGTTTCGGGGCCGGTCCAGCTGGTTTCGGTGGAGTCGAGGTACCCGAAGGTGAACGCGGTGCGCACCAGGGTGCGGCCGTTCTGGATCAGGTCCACGTCGGCCAGGCAGATCTGGCGGCCCTTCTTGCGAATGTGGACCGCGTATTCGACCTCGCCGGGGTCCGGGGCGCCGAGGAAGTCGGTGCTGGCCGCGATGGGTGCCATCTGGGCGAGAGACTCGTCGGTCTCGGTGAGCCAGCGGGTGGCCGCGGCGGCGGTCGCGGCGACCATGGTGCCGCCGTGCACCTTGGGTCCGATGGTCCAGGTATCGCCGATGACGCCGGCGAAGCGCCCGGTCTCGGCGTCGGTGGTGGTCAGCTCGGTCAGGTCCAGGACCTGGCTGAACGGCGCATCGGTCGCGAGCTCTCGCGTCATCGTCACTCCTGGTCGAAGGGGCCCAGCGGGATTCGTACAGCGTACAAGCCTGCACGCGCCCCCACTATTCCCCCGGTCACGGCAGGTCGGCGTGGTGCGGCTGGGGGTCGGGCGATGCGCCGGTGAGGTGGCGGCGGGCGAAATCCAGGGTGCGCGACAGTTGGGCTGCGCGTTGGGTGGTGGTTCGCGCGTTCTGGGTGTTGATCTCCGCGACGGCGTGGCCGCGGAAACCCGTGTGCACCAAGTGTTCACACAGTTGCGCGCAGGGTTGGGTGCCGTCGCCGGGGACCAGGTGTTCGTCGTGGGCGGCGCCGCGGCCGTCGGCCAGGTGCAGGTGGACCAGGCCGCTGCCCATGCGGCGGGCCAGCTCGAGGGCGTCGGTGCCCGCGGTGGCGGTGTGCGACAGGTCGAGGGTGTAGTGGTCGAAGCCGATGTCGGTCGGGTCGTACGACGGGCTGAATGCGCTCACCGCACGTCCAGGGCCCGCGCGGCGTTCCAGCCTGCGCACCGCGCCCTCGCGGAACAGGGTGTCCGCGCGCATCGGGAACATGTTCTCCACCGCGACCTTCACCGGGTGATGCGCCTCGAGCTCACCGACCTGATCGGCGAAACCCTTGGCGTAGCGACGCTGCCAGCGAAACGGCGGGTGCACCACGACCGTGTCCGCGCCCAGCGCCTCGGCGGTGCGCACGCTGCGTTCCAGCTTGGCCACCGGGTCGGCGCCCCAGACCCGTTGCGAGATCAGCAGACACGGCGCGTGCACGGCCAACACCGGAACGCCGTAGCGCTTGGCGTAGGACTGCACGGTGGCGATGTCCTGGCTGGCCGGTTCGGCCCAGACCATCAATTCCACACCGTCGTACCCTAATTCGGCCGCGTATCGGAACGCGGCCTGCGTGTTCTCCGGATACACCGAGGCCGTCGACAGCCCGATCGCGATGTCCGCTCGTGCGTTCCCCACAGCCCACTCCCTGTATTCAGCTGGTACTGAGGAGAAAGGCTAGCGGTCCCAGCGTCACGAAGACGCCCACGAACACCGCGATCACGGTGCTGAAGATGTCATCGGTGCGGCGCAGGATGCGCACCAGCGCGACCAGACCGAGAATCACCACCGTGGCCAGGGCCAGCGCGACCCACGGCATGGTCTCCCACATGACCTCGAAACCCTTGAACAGCAACATCCCGGCGATCGCCGCGCCGACGCTCTGCGCGCCCAGAATCATCCACTGTCGACGGTTGTCGTTCTCGTCGGAGCCACGCGCCATGCTCGACACGCGTGCGGCCCGGTCGGCCAACGACCCACCGGCCCGATTGCCCGTCTTCCGGCTCGCAACTTTCGACTCGCCGGACTTGCCGCGACCGGCCACCTTCGACTTCGCCCGACCCGCGACCTTCGACGCGGCGGCCTTGGTCGCGGCCCGCCTGCCGGCTCTGGTCGGCTTCGGTTCCGGTTCGTAGTCGTCGTAGTCGTCGTCGTACTCGACGTAGTCACCGTCGGAGTAGTCGTTGTCGACGTAGTCGCGGTCGTCGTACTCGGATTCGGCGTAGTCGTCGGTGTCGGGCTCGTCGCCGGTGATCGGGTCGACGTCGAGGCGATGCACCTCGGTGTGCGCGTCGGCCGCACGATCGGCGCGCTGCCGCAGCAGATCCCCGGCCACGGACTGCCCGGAAACCAGCGGCTGCTCCTGGCTGACCGGCGACCACGCCGCAGTCGGGAACCCGCCGCTCTCGGGCGCGGCCTTGTCGGGCCGATGCCGACGCGCGGACCACGACGGCAACCCACCGGACTTCGGCTCCGCCGACCCCCGCCGACGATCCAGCGACGGCCGCTTGTCCGCCGGTGCGGCACCACGCGTGGGCACATCGACACTCGGCGCGACGTTGTAGGCCTGCGTGGCGTTGGGCTCGAATCCGCTCGGCGCGGGCGCATCGAACCCCGGCGCAGACTCGAAACCAGGAGCAGGCTGGTCGAAACCAGCAGCAGGGAACCCCGGCACGGCCTCACCAGAACCGTTGCGCCCGTTGAAACCTCGCGCACCCGAAGCAGGCCGCCCGTCGAAAGACTCACCCGGCGGCCCATTGAACCCCGACGCGGGCCGCCCGTCGAACGCCCCACCGCCCTGACCGAACCCACCATCGAACCCAGGATCAGGAAGACTGTCGAACCCCGAACTCTGCCCCGGCCGCCCCATGAACGCCCGCGGCGCATCGATCCCCGACTCGTACAGCGGAGCGTCGAACGACCGAGCCGCAGGCGGCTCCACAGCCTCTTCCGCAGCCTCGGCAGCCCGCCGACGAGCCGCCCGCCCACCACTCACCGGCGGCGAGGGCTGCGCGACCTCAGACTCCTCGGGCCGATGCCGACGACCCCCACCGACAGCCGGCATCGCACCCGACCCGAAAGCTTCGGCGATGGCCGGATCAACCGGTTGCGAAGCACCACCGGGCACCCCGAGCCGATTCGGTCCACGCCCACGGGCACCGGCGTCACGCGCCTCGGCCCGGAACGGCCCGAACGGATCAGACGACGGCCGCTGCTCGCCCAAGCCCAGCGGATCCGGCGTCGAAGCATGGGGATCGAAGCGAGTGATCGGCCCCGACATCGGCGAGAAAGCCGGCTCAGCCGGACCGGGCGGCGGGTACGGCGCGGGCTGGTAACTCGCGGGCGGTTCGTAACTGGGCTCAGGCGGGTAGCTCGGCGCGGGTTCGTAGCTCGGCGCGGGCGCATAAGCGGCCGGCGCGGGAGGTGCCGCGGGCGCTGCATGGGAGTTCGGCTTCACAGCCGCGTTCTCGCCGGTCAGATCATTGACCGACACCCCACGCCCACTGCGCCGCCGTCGGCCGCCACCACCGGAGGCCGCGGGTGCGGCACCCTGTGCGGCATTGCGAGCCAGCAGCTCCGCCACCGATAACTGCTTGGAATCCTCGCCACTCATACTGCGTCCTTCCGGCACGCTCTACTGCCTCGCGAACGCACGCGAGCCACCGCCTCCGGCCTGGTCGTGCGAACCTGCCCGTTCATGCCGTCTCCACCTCTGCGACCGGGGTCACCGGCGGTTGTTCGACCGGTCCTCCGCCATTGGGTTCGGAGTCCAGTTTGCGCAGGATAAGTCCTTCGCGCAGCGCCCAGGGACAGATTTCGATGCTGTCCAGCGATAACGCCCGCATGCTCGCCTCCGCGACCAGCGCACCGGCTACCAGTTGTTGGGAGCGGTCGGAGCTCACGCCTTCCAGTTCCGCGCGGTCCGAGGCGGTCATCCGGGAGATGAACGCGATCAGCTGGCGCAGACCGGAGCTGGTCAGTGTCCGGCGCACACGCGGTCCGGCGGCCGAGGGTGCGGCACCGGTCAGGCGGGCCAGCGAACGGAAGGTTTTGGAAGTGCCGACGGCCAGGTCGGGCTTGCCCGCCTCGATCATGATCTTGGACGGGGCGACCAGTTCGGCGTCGAGCCAGTCGCGCAGCACCGCGATCTTGCGCTTGCCCGGCGGGTCGTCGCGCAGCCACTCCCGCGTGAGCCTGCCCGCGCCCAGTTGCAGCGACAGCGCCACGTCGGGTTCCTCGTCGCCGCCGTTGGACAGCTCGAGCGAGCCGCCACCGATGTCGAGGTTGATGATCCGGCCCGCGCTCCAACCGAACCACCGGCGCACCGCCAGGAACGTCAGGCGAGCTTCGTCGTCGCCGGACAGCACCTGCAGATCGACCCCGGTCATGGACCGCACTCGGGCCAGCACTTCCTCGGAATTGGTCGCCTCGCGCAGCGCCGACGTCGCGAACGGCATCAGCTCCACGCATTTGGAATTGCGGGCCAGGTCAGCGAATTCGGCGATGGTCGCGATCAGTCGCGCCTCGCCTTCCTCGGTGATCCGGCCCATCGAGTCCATGCTCTCCGACAGGCGCAACGCCGACTTCGACGAGCTCATGGGCATCGGGTGGCCACCACGATGCGCGTCCACCACGAGCAGGTGGACGGTATTGCTTCCGACATCGAGAACACCAAGCCGCACACGAATACGGTACTTGGTGATCCGGTACAACAGGCCAGGCGACTGAACTGTTAGCGTCTGCGATTGTGACCGAAGGCGTATCTGGCACCGCACAGACCCGGCTCCGACCTGCGAATAAGATCGATCCGGCCCCGGAAGTCGAGTTCGATTTCCCGCGCGAGTGGATCGAGTTCACCGACCCAGCAAACGACGAGCACCAGATCGTGGCCGATCTGACCTGGTTGCTGTCGCGCTGGACCTGCGTGTTCGGCACGCCCGCGTGCCAGGGCATCATCGCCGAACGCCCCGACGACGGGTGCTGTTCGCACGGCGCTTTCCTCGCCGACAAGGACGATCGCAAGCGCCTCAACGGTGCTGTGAAGATGCTCACACCCGACGACTGGCAGCTCATGGGCGAGGCCACCGAGAACGGCAAAGTCGTCAAGAAGGGTTACCTCGAACTCGACGAGCTGGAGGACGAACCGGCCCTGCGCACCCGCCGCTTCGACGGCGCCTGCATCTTCCTCAACCGCCCCGGTTTCGCCGCGGGCCCCGGCTGCGCGCTGCACATCATGGCCGTCCGCAAGGGCATCGAGCCCCTGGAAGTGAAGCCGGACGTGTGCTGGCAGCTGCCGATCCGCCGCACCCAGGACTGGGTGGAACGCCCCGACGGCGTGCAGATCCTGCGCACCGTGGTCACCGAGTACGACCGGCGCGGCTGGGGTCCGGGCGGGCTGGATCTGGACTGGTATTGCACCGGCTCCCCCGACGCGCACGTGGGCACCAAGCCGGTGTGGCAGTCCTACGGCCCGGAGCTGCGTGAGCTGCTCGGTGCGCCCGCCTACGACGAACTGTCGCGGCATTGCCGACGACGCGAGGGTCTGGGCCTGGTCGCGGTGCATCCGGCCACGGTGGAGGCAGAGCGGCTGCACCCCGAGGCTCACACCCCGAATCACGCGCAGTGAGACCCTCGCAACAGTCCGGTTCACCTGCTCGCCATGCGTTCGACACCGAGATCGGGTTGAGTATCGGTTCATGTCGAAGAAAGCGCTTTCCCTGGCGACGCTCGTGATCGGCGCCACCCTCACCATGACCGGCCTGGCAAATGCCGAACCCAACGGCGATCCGGCGCAGTACGCCGACTTCACCTCGAGCTTCGTGAACTACACCGATCCCGCGGCACTGAACGCGATCAAGGACGGCAAGTTCATCATCGTGTCCACCATGGGCACCTCCTCCACGATCGCCTGCCGTGGCAACGGCGCCGACGTGCCGATCTACGACTGCATGCAGGAAGACGCCTTCGGCTGGGTCTCGCTGAAGAAGATGGACACCCCCATCGGCGTCGCCTGGTCGGCCGTGTAAGCCTGGAAATACACAAAACCCGGCATCACCTCGATGCCGGGTTTTTTCGTGTCTGAGTCAGGCCTCGAGCTTGTAGCCGAGGCCTCGCACGGTCACCAGGTGCTCGGGCTTGGCCGGGTCGGCTTCGATCTTCGAACGCAGACGCTTCACATGCACGTCCAGGGTCTTGGTGTCGCCCACGTAGTCCGCACCCCACACCCGGTCGATCAACTGTCCACGGGTGAGCACGCGACCGGAGTTGCGCAGCAGGTATTCGAGCAGGTCGAACTCCTTGAGCGGCAACGTGACCTGCGCACCGTTGACGTGCACAGTGTGCCGATCCACATCCATGCGCACCGGCCCGGCCTCGAGCACACCGTTCTCGCTGCCCGAGTCCAGCTCGTCGCCCGCACCGCGGCGCAGCACGGCCCGGATGCGCGCGATCAGTTCGCGCGCGGAGTACGGCTTGGTGACGTAGTCGTCGGCGCCCAGTTCCAGCCCCACGACCTTGTCGATCTCGCTGTCGCGCGCGGTCACCATGATCACCGGCACGCCGCTGCGGGTGCGCAGCTGCTTGCACACGTCGGTGCCGCTCATGCCGGGCAGCATCAGGTCCAGCAGCACGATATCGGCGCCGGAGCGGTCGAATTCGGCCAGTGCGGACGGGCCGTCGCCCACGACGGTGACGTCGAAGCCTTCCTTGCGAAGCAGGAACGCCAGCGGTTCGGCCAGCGAATCCTCGTCTTCGACGATCAACACACTCGTCATCTGCGTGCCTCCACACCGTTCGTTCGTCCCGCGAGAGTGCGCGCGACGTTGGTTTCTCTCGTGCTGGGCTCGGGCGTCTGCTCCACGTCCTCGTCCCCATCGGTTTCCAGATGGGCGGGGATGCGCAACGTGAACGTCGAACCGGTGCCCAGTTTGCTCCACAGGGTGATCTCGCCGTTGTGGTTGGCCGCCACGTGTTTGACGATCGCCAGGCCGAGGCCGGTGCCGCCGGTGGACCGCGAGCGGGCCTTGTCCGAGCGGAAGAACCGTTCGAACACCCGTTCCTGGTCTTCCTTGGCGATGCCGATGCCACGGTCGGTGACCGCCATCGCGACATGATCGCCGCGCAGCGACCGGCTCACCGACACGTGCGAGCCCTGGGGTGAATACGCGATCGCATTCTCCACCAGATTCGACAGCGCGGTCACCAGCAACGTTTCGTCACCGAGCACTTCCAGCCCGCTGGGCCGGTCGGTGCTCACGGTGATGCCAGCGGCCTCGGCGGCGGTGCGCGAGCGGTCGACCGCCTGCTGCACCACCGTGTCGACATCGACCACGGCCAGGTCGGGCAGTTTCTCCGCACCCTGCAGCCGCGACAGCGCGATCAGCTCGGTGACCATCTTGCCCAGCCGCCGCGATTCCCCCAGCACCCGCGAACCGAAGTGGCGCACCGCGTCGGGATCGTCGGCGGATTCCAGCATGGCCTCGGCCAGCAGGCTCATCGCGCCGACGGGAGTCTTGAGTTCGTGGCTGACATTGGCGACGAAGTCGCGTCGGGTGGCTTCCATGCGGGCCTGCTCGGAATCGTCGTCGGCGAACAGCACGACGAAGCTGGTTTCCTCACGAGACAGTTTGCGGGCCACGCCACGCACCGCGATCCGGCCGCGACCGGGCAGCGGGTTCTTGGCGGTGAGGTCGTATTCCGCGGATTCGCCGGTGGCCAGCACTTTCTCCACCGCGGCCCAAGCCCGTTCGTCGAGCAACCGATTACGAACCAGTCCGAGCTCTTCCGCGCGCGGATTGACCAGCACCACATCGCGATACTCGTCGACCACCGCGATCCCGGACTCCGACGCGAGCACGATCAGGTCGAGCACCTGCGACATGGTCAGCCCGGTGTCTTCCTGGGTTCGAGCGGCCTGTCTGGCGTTGACGTACGGGATCAGCAAGCCACCGACTGCCAGTCCCACGACAGCCGCGAGGACTGCCAACAGCACGGCCTGCGGAACACTCACACCATTGATCGTACGAGTGCGCACCGACATCCCGGCGCCGGGTCGACGAAGTTCAACGCAGGTCACGGGCACTTGGCACGGCGTTGGTTTGCCGTTCACCCAGCAGGCACTTTCACATCCGCCGGGCGTGTCAGCCGGTCGATTCGCCGTACATCGCGGCACTCACCGCGGCCCCATGCCGGTCGACCCATGCACCGAGCGCATAAATCGGAACCAGCAGATCCCGCCCCGCTTCGGTGAGTTCGTACTCCACCCGCGGCGGCGCTTCGGCATACCGCCGCCTGCGTACCAGCGTCATCGCCTGCATCCGCCGCAAGGTCTGGGTGAGCATCTTCTGACTGATCCCGCCCGAGCCTGCGAGAAGTTCGCTGTGACGTTGCGGACCATCGCGCAGCAGATACACGATCACCGGCAGCCACGAATTCGCGAACAGATCCACCGCCATCCGCGCGGGACAGTCGGCCTCATAGTCGCCGTAGGGCGGGAACTGCGCCGCGGTGGTCACGTGTTCCAGCGTGCCACCGTCGATAGGCACCCGGAAGTGCCTTTCGAACTTTCTAGCGTCGGTGTGGTCGATGCCATCGGGCACGACATGCCCATCACAGGAGTTCTCATGCGAATCGGAATCATCGGCGCGGGCGCGATGGCGTCTGCCCTGGGCGGCGGTTGGGCCGCGGCGGGTCACGAGGTACGGATCGGCGCCCGCTCGGCAGACTCGGCGCGCGCGCTCGCGGCCGAGATCAACGCGGTACGCGGCGGGAGCTTGCCGCACGACCATCGGCAGGTCGACGCGAACGGAACGCCCGCCGCGGGTCTACATCCCGCCGACCCTGCCACAGTGCTGGGCAGCACCCCGGTCGACGCGACGACCATCGACGCGGCGATCGCCTTCGCCGATGTGGTGCTGCTCGCGGTGCCGGTGAGTGCTCTCACCGAACTGCTCAGCGCACACGGCCACGACCTGGCCGGGAAGGTCGTCATCGATTGCACCAACGCGTTTCTCCCCGACGAATCCGCCCCCGAAGGCGTCACCGCGTTCGTGCTGAGCGAGGACGCGGTGGCCGAGCGGATCGCGGCAGCCGCACCGAAAGCCCACGTGGTCAAGGCTTTCAACCTGATCGCCGCCGAAGTCTGGGCAGGCACTGACCGAGTCTTCGACGGTGTGCGTTTGGCCGTCCCGATCTGCGGCGACGATCCCGAAGCCGTCCGAACAGTGGCCCAACTCGCCGAAGACCTTGCCCTGCAACCATTCCTGGCAGGCGGACTGCACCGAGCCAGATACCTGGAGGCCACCTCGGTCTTCACCGTGGGCCTGTGGTTCGCGGGCTGCGACGCCCGCGCCATGCTTCCGCCGCTGTCGGCCGCTTTCGCCGTGGCCGACGCCTGAACAACGGACAGCCCGGCGTAATCGTCCAAAACGACGCTCGAAAATCAGTTTTCTGATTATTTCGAGGCGAATTGGGTGATTACGCCGGGCTCGGGCGGCCCGCAACGGTTCACACCGCGAGGCCGAGACCCAAGGCGACGGCGACCGGGGCCAGGTACAGCACCGGGAACGCGACGGTCTTGTACGACCGCGCCCGCAGCACCGTCACCACCGCACCGGCGAAGTACAGGATCAGCCCGATCGCGGCGAGAACCCCGATCACCGGCACGAACAACCCGATCAGCAGCCCGATCGAGCCGAGCGCCTTGGCGATCCCCAGCGGTGCCCACCACGTCTGCGGAACGCCGTATTCCACCAGCGGTTCCACCACGAACGGTGCCCGACGCAGCAGCGAGAACGCCGAGAACCCGACCCACAGTGCGGCGACGACGGTGACGATGACGTAGGCGGTATTCATGCGCGTAACTCCTTCGGCGGCCACGTTTTTCGCGGCGTCTACAGAAGTGACGACATAACCGGCGCGAGTGTGACATCGCGGCCGGGCCGACCTGCGGATCATGGTCGGATCGACGCCGCGTCGCCGGTGAAACGCGTCCAGCAGCGCAAAACGGCCCCACACCGCGCAACGGTGTGGGGCCGACCGAACGAAAAGGGTTACTTACCGCCCTGGTTGGCGACAGCGGCAGCACCGGCAGCGGCAGCGGCCGGGTCCAGGTATTCCGCGGCCTTCACCGGACGCATGTTCTCGTCCAGTTCATAAACCAGCGGGATACCGGTGGGGATGTTCAGGCTGGAGATGTCCTCGTCGGAGATGCCGTCGAGGTGCTTGACCAGCGCGCGCAGCGAGTTGCCGTGGGCGGCGACCAGCACGGTCTTGCCGGTGCGCAGTTCGGGCGCGATGGCGGTCTCCCAGTACGGGACCATCCGCTCGACAACGTCTTTGAGGCATTCGGTCTTGGGGACCTGGATGCCGGCGTAGCGCGGGTCGTCGGCCTGGCTGTACGGGTTGTCGGGCTGGATCGGCGGCGGCGGGGTGTCGTAGCTGCGACGCCAGAGCATGAACTGCTCCTGGCCGTATTCCTCGCGGACCTGCTCCTTGTTCTTGCCCTGCAGGTTGCCGTAGTGGCGTTCGTTGAGGCGCCAGTCACGCACGACCGGGATCCACAGCCGGTCGGCGGTGCCCAGCGCGTTGTCGGCGGTGCTGATGGCGCGGCGCAGCAGCGAGGTGTAGACGATGTCGGGCAGGATGCCTGCTTCTTTGAGCAGTTCACCGGCCCGTTTACCCTCGGCGATGCCCTTGTCGGTCAGTTGCACGTCCACCCAGCCGGTGAACAGGTTGAGGGCGTTCCATTCGCTCTCGCCGTGGCGCAGCAGCACGAGGGTGTAGGTCATAGAGGCCATTCTGACATTGCGGAGATGTCAGGCCCACTCCACCTCGTCGAACCCGAGGTTCAGGCCGTGCGTTCCGCCTTTGACCAGCGCGTCGACCTGTAATCGCGACGCCACGGAGTCGACCTCGCGCACGACGGCGCACACCCCTTGGAACGGACCCTGCGGAATATGGACGACATCGCCCGGCACATAGTCGGCAGCCACCTCATCGAGGCTACGCCCGCAAACGTGCTACTCGCCCGAACGCGCCCGAGCACACCACAGTTCGGACCGAAGAGTCCCCCTCATGCCGAACTGACCTGTCCCCCACCGTCGACCGCGAGCACCCCCGCACCCACCAGTGTCGCCCCGTCGCTCAATCTCGACAGTTCCACCCGCAACCCGCGAACGAACTCGAGCCCACAATGCCGTGCCACCGCAGCCCGCAACGGCCCCCACAGCGGTTGCCCCGACTGCGCGAACCCGCCACTGATCACCACCCGATCCACATCCAACAAGGCCGCGGCCGACGAAACCGCTTGTCCCAACGCAGTTCCCGCCCGCGCCATCGCCGCCACCGCGATCGCGTCCCCAGCGTGAGCGGCCGCCGCGAGCTCCAGACCGTTCGATCCCATCCACCCGCGCGAACGCGCCCACCGCACCGACGACATCCCACTGGCCACCGCTTCCACGCACCCGAATCCCCCACAGGGACACGGTGTGTCATCACCGGGCACCACAATGTGCCCGATGTGCCCCGCATTCCCGGTGCGCCCCACCACAACTCGTCCATCGGCGATGATCCCCCCACCAACCCCCGACGACACGGTCAAAGCCAACCCGTTGTCCACCCCACGCAACCCGCCGACCCGATGCTCGGCCAACACCAGACACGCCCCGTCGATCGCGAACCGCACCTCCGCGTCCGGGAACAACGCCCGCACATGGTCGACGATCGCGAACCCGTCCCGCCACGCCGCCAGGTTCAACGGCCGGGTCACTCCCGCGCGCACATCGACGGGCCCCGCCGAGCCGATCCCGATCGAGCGCACCCGATTGTCACCTGCCACAGCCAGCAAAAGGTCCCGGCAGGTGGCCCAAGGATCGTCGGTGGCGGCGGCCACCTGCCGCACCTCGTGCACCCGGTAGTGCGGGTCCACAAGCCCCGCAGCGAATTTCGTCGCCCCGATGTCGAGCGCGAGCGCCGTCATCACTCCTCCTACCTGCCGCGTCGGGATACCGTGCCACCTGAACGGCCCGAAGTCGATGTGAACGATCACAACATGTGGCACACGACACTTTGACTACTGGTCGGTACATTTCACCGGTTTTCGTTAGATACTTCGTCTCGGGTCGGGTCGTCTTAGTTGGGCAGCACTACTGTTGATGAAGGAAAGCTGTGTCGAAAATAGTTGTCTTGGTGTTGAGTCTGCTGTCTGTGGGCTTGTTCGCCGCTCCCGCGGGTGCGAATCCGCTGTATCCGACGCCTGATCCGGATCCGTTCTTCGCCGCACCGGCGAACATCGGCGCGCTGGCTCCCGGCGACGTGGTGCGCAGCCGCCACATCGACACCTGGATGTACCCGGGCACGCAGGGCCACCAGGTCGCGTTCCGCTCCACCAACTCCGCGGGCGACGCGATCATGGGCGTGACCACGGTGCTGCTGCCGGTCGGTGTGAAGAACCCGCCGTTGGTGTCGTACCAGGCGCTGATCAACTCCATCGGCACGCGCTGCAACCCGTCGCAGTCGATGTTCAACGGTGAGCTGCAAGATGCCGCGGGCGCGATGTTGCCGTTGGCGCGCGGCTGGGCGATCTCGGTGCCCGACTACCTGGGCCCGACGGTGGCCTACGGTGCGGCCAAGCTCAGCGGCATGGTCACTCTGGACAGCGTGCGCGCGGTGCAGAAGGTCGCCGAATTGGGTGTGGGTTCCTCACCGGTGGCGATCGCGGGTTACTCCGGCGGTGGCATGGCGACCGCGTGGGCGGCGGCACTGCAGCCCACCTACGCGCCGGAGCTGAAGCTGGCCGCGGTGGTGTCGGGCGGTATCCCCGCCGACCTCGAATTGATGGCCGACGCACTGGGTTTCGCACCGCACCCCGGTTTCGGTCTGGCGTTCGCCGCCGCGATGGGCATCGAGCGTGAGTACCCCGATCGCGTGCCGGTGTCGGATCAGCTCAACGAGAACGGCCTGTGGTTCCGCGATTTCACCAAGGACGCGTGCCGTCGCTTCCTGCTGTTCCACGGTGCCCTGCGCAACGCCGACCAGATGGCGGCGTCGAAGGAACTGCTGACCAGCGAGGTCGCGCGCGGTGTGCTGCGTGAGAACAGCCTGGTGCACTTCCAGGGCGCGCCGACCGCTCCCACCTACATCTGGCAGGGTAAGTACGACATCCTCACCCCGTACGCGCCGGTCGCGGACACCATCGCGCACTGGTGCAAGTCGGGTACCCCGGTGCAGTTGAACACCGTGGAGATCTCCGAGCACATGACCGCCGCGGTGGCGGGCTTCCCTGATGCGTGGAACTACGTCGAGTCCCGGTTCCGCAACGAACCGGTGCCGTCGAACTGCTGACCTGAAACCCGGTGCCGCACAACGCGGTACCGGGTTTTTTCATGCCTTGTCGAGCTCGTCGTCGTCGATGAGGTGTTCGAACGCACGCAGGTTCTTCAACGATTCCCCGCGCGAGACCCGCCACTTCCATTCCTTGCGAATGGATTCCGCGAACCCCAGTTCGAGCAGGATGTTGAAGTCGTTGTCGACGGCTTCCAGCGTCTGACCGAAGATCCGGTCGAGTTCGTCGGCGGTGACCGATTCGGCCGCCATACGCCCGACCAGATAGATGTCGCCGACATTGTCCAGGGTGTACGCCACCCCGTAGAGCCGACGGTTGCGCCGAAGCAGGTACTTGTAGACCCCTTCGAAGTTCTCGTCGGGCTTGCGGCACACGAACGATTCGATGCGAACCCCGTGCTTGCCGGCCGTCAGCATCACGGTGGTTTTCAGCTTGCGTTCTCCCGGCAGCACGACGATGAACGTGTCGTCGCCGTGCCGGGTGTATTCGATCTCGCGATCGCGCAGTGTGTCGTCGATGATCTGCGAAACGGCGCTCACCGGCGCACTCCTGTCCGGCGCCGCAGCAGCGCCCGCGATCTGGCCTGTCGGGTATCGCCCGCGTGCAGGGCGATGGGACCGCGTTCGGCGCGGAATCCGGCCATCGCGGCAGCGTAACTGTCGAGCAGGCCGTCGGCGGTGTGCGCCCAGGAGAACCGGCTGGCGTGCTGCACGGCGGTAAGGCCCATGCGCGTCAGGCGGTCGGTGTCGTCGAGCAGCGAGCCCAGCGCGTCGGCCCAGTCGGGCGTGCGATGGCCGGGAACCAGCAGCCCGGATTCGTGATTGCGCACCGCGGTCCCCAGGCCGCCGACGTCGGCGGCGAGCACGGGGGTGCCGCTGGCCTGCGCCTCGATGGCGACCAGGCCGAAGGATTCGTTGTAACTGGGCACCGCGACCACGTCGGCCGCGCGGTACACCTGCACGAGCTTGTGCGCGGGTTGCGGCGGCAGGAAGGTGACCTGGTCGGCGATGCCGAGGTCGGCGGCCAGTTCGATCAACGCGTCGGGCCTGGCCAGCCCGGAACCGGACGGCCCGCCCACGATCAACACCCGCAGCTTGCGCGCAGGATCGCGCGAAATCAGTTCGGCGGCGGCCCGCACGAGCACATCGGGAGCCTTGAGCGGCTGGATCCGACCGATGAACGCGACGATCTGCTCGTCGGCCCGCAGTCCCAGTTCCGCGCGCGCGGCCAGCTTGTCACCGGGCTGGTAGCGCGACAGATCCGCACCGGGCGGCACCACGTCGATGCGATCGCGCGAGGCACCGTAGAGATCGACCAGCTGACGGGCCTCGTCATCGGTATTGGCCACGAGCCGATCAGCTTCGGCGATCACCTGCTTCTCGCCGATCACCCTGGTCTCGGGTTCAGGAGTATCCCCCTGCGCCAACGCCGCGTTCTTCACCGCGGCAAGCGTGTGCGCGGTGTGCACCAGCGGCACCCGCCACCGATCCCGCGCGAGCCACCCGACCTGCCCCGACAGCCAGTAATGCGAGTGCACGAGGTCGTAGTGCCCCGGCAGATGCCGTGCTTCCTGCCGCAACACCTCGGCGGTGAACGGACACAACTGCGTGGGCAGCTCGTGCTTGTCCAACCCTTCGAACGGCCCCGCGACCACATGACGCACGATCACGCCCGGCCCGGCCTCGGCCACCGGCGGCAGTTCCGACGACGTCGCCCGCGTGAAAATCTCCACCTCGGTGCCCCGTTTGGCCAGCTCGAGCGCGGTTTGCAGCACGTAGACGTTCATCCCGCCCGCGTCCCCGGTGCCCGGCTGCGCCAGCGGCGAGGTATGCACCGACAACACCGCTATCCGGTGCGGCAAAAGTTCGGGACGACGCTGGCTCACACTCTCCAGTGTGCACGCCGCGACGCCGCCCCCGAAGCCCCTACCGGGATCGGTGACGGCCGTCACAGCGCATTCGTGAGTGAGTTCACGTGCTCGTCGCAGGTCAGCCTGCCCGATTCGCCGACGAAGCGCGAGCGGATTTTCGACATCACAATCGATGCAGCGCGATCACGGTCGACGCAGTGCCGCTTCGAACACGGGCCACGATTTGTGCATGTCCTGTTCCCAGTAGCCCCACGAGTGGGTGCCGTTGGGTCGCATGTCGACCGTGGCGGGGATGCCCAGCTGTTGCAGCCGGTCACGCAACTGTTGCGTGCATACGTTGGTGACGGCTTCCAGCGACGCACCGAACACCAACTGCATCGCCAGCTGCGCCGGGTCGCCCTGGGCGGCGATGGTGTCGAACGGTCCCGGCAGCCCGTTGCCCGACGAGATGTACACATCGGTGCCGCGGAACGATTCCGCGTGCAGGTAGGGGTCGTTGGCCGACCATTGCGGGTCGGTGGGCGGACCCCACATGTTGCCCGCGTTGCCCAGCCTGCTGCCGACCACGGTGCGCACGATCGCTTGTCCGCGTGGATCACTGGTGCGCACGCACCCGCTGTAGGACCCGATCGCCCGATACAGTCCCGGTTCCGACAGCGCGAGCTGGAACACCGAGGTGCCCGCCATCGACAGTCCCGCAATGGCATTGGCGCCGGTGCCGTCGAATTCCGCGTCGATCACCGGCGGCAGTTCCTTGGTGAGAAACGTGGTCCACCGCTGTTTGCCCAACACCGGATCGTCGGTGCGCCAGTCCGCGAAATAGCTGCCCGCCCCGCCGAACGGGATCACCACATTGACCTGTTTGTCGCGGAAGAACTCCACGACATCGGTGCGGTCGAGCCAGTTCCCGTCGCTGCCGCCGCCGACCCCGTTGAGCAGATACAGCGTGGGCGCGGGCGAATTCGGGTCCGCGGCGCGCAGTACGCGCACGCGCGTGACGATGTCCATGGCCGGCGAGTACACGCCCACGGCGATGGTGCGATCCGCTTCGACCCGCTGATCCTCGATCCGCGCGCTCTCGGGCTGCGCCACCGCGGGCACCCCGATCACGGCACCGGCCACCAGTGCCGACACGGCCACCAGTACTCGAGCGCCTATTGCCCGACCGAACATCATCGAACTCCGATCTCGACGCCGAATCCTTCTCTCCACCAACGATCCAACGACATTCCCGAACGCTACACACGAATTCACCGAATGTCTGTGACGGTTACCAGAAGATTTCACGCGAATTTGTCCGTTCGATGCAGTTGGTGCGCAACTACAATCACGGACGTATCACATCGGTGCCGCAGAACAATCACACTGATAGTTCTACCTGCGTGTATACCCACTCGATCGACATCGACGCAGGGTTCTGCCGACCGCATTTCAGCAAGCGAAAAGGACCAATCAGGCCCGCCGAGCCACCATTACCTCTTGCGAAAACATTCACACCGACTCTGCGAACTTGTTCGCACAGCGGAAATTCAGCCGACGCGCAACGCCTGCGCGAACACCGGCCACGACTTGCGCAGATCCTCGCGCCAGTAACCCCACGAGTGCGTGCCGTCGGGTCGAAGATCAACGGTGGCGGGAATCTTCAACTCGCCGAACCGGGTAGCCAACTGCTGCGTACACAGCGCGGTCACCGCGTCGAGCGCACCGCCGATCACCAACTGATCCACCAGCTTCATCGAATCACCGTGCACCCCAGGACCATTCACGGTGTCGAGCCCGCCGGGCAGACCGTTCCCGGACGACACATAGATGGCCAGTCCGCGCAGCCGCTCGGCGTGCAGAAACGGGTCGTTGGCCGCCCAGAGCGGGTCGCCGGGTTGTCCCCACATGTTCACAGGGTCGCCGTTCTGACCGGAGACAACGGTATTGACGATCGCGTGCCCCTGCGGCCCACTGGTGGAAACGCAACCACTGTACGAGCCGACGGCCCGGTACAACTGCGGCGCGGCCAACGCCAACTGAAACGCCGCGGTGCCCGCCATCGACACGCCCGCAACAGCATTGGCGCCACTGCCATGGAACTCGGCATCGATCAGACGCGGCAGTTCACGAGTGAGAAAAGTGGTCCAGCGTTGCCGACCGAGCACAGGATCGTCGGCCCGCCAGTCGGCGTAGTAACTGCCCGCGCCACCGATCGGCATCACGACGGTGACCTGCTTGTCGGCGAAGAACGGGTCGGCGTCGGTGCGAGTGAGCCAGTTACCGCCCTCGCGCCAGTCCCCGCTGCGCGCCCCGCCCCCGTCGACACCGTTGAGCAGGTACAGCACCGGCGCTTTCGCCGCGCGATCGGCCGCGGGCAGCACCGCCACGGTCACCGCTTTCCCCATGGCGGCCGAGTGCACGACCAGTTCCACCGCACGTCCGGGACCGGGCGCGGCGGAAATCACCTGCGCGACATCAGGACTCGCGTTCGCGACCGGCGCGACACACGCCAACCCGGCGGTCAGGACCAGCACACATCGCGTCAAGACGCCCATGCGCCACCTCCATGCCCGGCCGCAGGACATGGCCGTCGAGCTCAGAGTAGGTCGCCCTCACACGTCCCGGACGTGTTTCTGAAACATTGCCCATTCACAGTCGAACGGGCAGATCGGACTCACTCCAGACCATCGATGAACGCGCTGACCTCGGCAACGAACCGCGCACGATCCTCGATGAACAACCCGTGCTGCGCACCCTTCCAAAACGAAGCGGACACGTTCGGTGCAGTGTCGACGATGTACTGACCGTTGGCCGCGGGCACCACCGGATCCTCGGTGCCGTGCATGACCAACACCGGAACATCAAGGGCACGAAGGGTTTCGGTGTTGTCGATCGTGCGATAGAACAGCGCCTTACGCACCGAAGGTGCGGTCGCCAGACTGCCACCGAACAACCGCTGCGCGTCGACCCCCTTATCGGCGCCGGGCCCGGTATTGGCATTGCCGAACACTGAGAACGCGCGCACCGCCCGCCCCGCCGCCTCGTCGAACACCCCGGGAATCGCCTTCTCCATCGCGGGCCCCGGCGCCGCACCGGGCACATCGCGACCGATATGAGCGGGCGCCCCGCAATAGATCACCCCCGCGACAGCCGAGGTCCCATGGGTAGCCAGGTAATCGGTAGCCACGATCCCGCCATAAGACCACCCCAACAGCACCGCCCCCGAGTCGATCCCCTCCGCGGCCAACACCGCCGCCACATCCCCCGCCCACGCCTTCGGATCGTCGTATCCCGCACCCGGATCATCGGAATACCCGTGCCCCCGCAGATCCACCGCGATCACCCGATACCACTGCGCCAACTCGTCCGCGGCCGCACCCCAACACCGCAGATTCCCGGCCCACCCGTGCAACAACACCAGCGGCCGACCGGCACCACCGACCCGGTAGACGATCGTCGTTCCATCGGCACTGACAGCATCACGAATAGCCATGCCGACAGGGTAACGGCGCACCCCCTCAGCCACGCACGGCCACGAACCCACGCCTAATCGTCACCGTGATCCCAGCCGTGGTGACGCCATCTCCGGGGCGAATAGGATCGACCACCATGAGCATTCGCACCGCCGTCGTCACCGGAGCCAGCTCGGGCATCGGCGAAGCCACCGCCCGGGAACTGGCCAAGCAGGGCTATCACGTCTATGTGGGTGCCCGCCGGTTCGAGCGGGTGCAGGCCCTGGCGTCGGAGATCGGCGGCACCGCGCTGGAACTCGACGTCACCTCCGACGAATCGGTGCGCGCCTTCACCGACGCGATCGAACACGTCGACGTGCTGGTCAACAACGCGGGCGGCGCGAAAGGCCTGGCCTCGGTCGCCGACGCCGACCTCGACGACTGGCGCTGGATGTGGGAAACCAATGTCCTGGGCACCCTGCGCGTGACCAAGGCGCTGCTGCCGAAACTGGTCGCGTCGGGCGACGGCCTGATCGTCACCGTCACCTCCATCGCCGCCATGCTCACCTACGACAACGGGTCCGGCTACACCTCCGCCAAACACGCCCAAGCCGTGGTCCACCGCACCCTGCGCGGTGAACTGCTCGGCCAACCGGTGCGCCTGACCGAGATCGCCCCCGGGGCGGTGGAGACCGAGTTCTCCCTGGTCCGTTTCGACGGCGACGCCGACCGCGCCGCCAAGGTCTACGAGGGCATCGACCCGCTCTACGCCCAGGACATCGCCGAGATCGTCGGCTTCGTGGCGTCGCGCCCGTCGCACGTCAACCTCGACACGATCGTGGTGAAGCCGCGAGATCAGGCGGGTCCGGGTTCCTTCGCGCGGCGTTAAACGTGAGGCTCGACACTGCCAGGGTGAAGGGCCTGACCAGCTTGTTCACCGAACTTCCTGATCGCGAACGCTGAATTCGACGACGCCACAGGCGAACCCGGACCGACTGCTGCTCGAGTGGCGAGCCGGGCGGCTGGACTCGATACTGAGGACGGGCCGTTCAGGCGTTGCCCAAAGTTTGCCGCGATCGGCTAATGGCCGTTAACATAACCGTTTGCTATTAGCCAGCCTAAGGAGTCGTTCAGCGATGCTCGGTCTGAAGTCCGTTTTCAGTGGTTTCAAAGATTTTCTGATGCGCGGCAACGTCATCGACCTCGCGGTCGCTGTCGTCATGGGCACCGCCTTCACCGCGGTGGTCACCTCGGTGACCAAGGGCATCGTCAGCCCGCTGCTCGCGGTCTTCGGTTCCACCAACGAACTGGGCCTGGGCTTCCAGCTGGTGGCGGACAAGCCGGCCACCTTCATCGCCGTCGGCCCGATCATCACCGGCCTCATCGACTTCGCCATGGTCGCGGCGGTGCTGTACTTCGTGCTGATGCTGCCCATGAAGACCCTGAAGAACAAGTTCGGCACCACCAAGGACGCCGAGCCCACCGAGACCGAACTGCTCATCGAGATCCGCGACCTGCTCGCCAAGCAGCAGGGCCTGACCACCGACCAGGCCGTCGAGCTGAGCAAGGAACGCGCGAACGAGTCCGTCGAAGCCTGATCCACACTCCGGCCGGTGGCACCGAGTCACCGGCCGGGCTGACTGCACAACGTCCACCGACCGGCCGGGCTGCGGCCTAGCCCCACCGGCCGAGCCGGGCCGGGACCGCCAACCGCTGGCCGGGCTTTCACTACGTACGTCCTCCTGCCCCGCGATCCGTTCCGGGAATACTTCGAGCCATATCCCGCTTATTGCATTCATACGCAGATAAGCAGCCTCGAAGGAGCAGGCACCATGACCACCTCACTGTTCGCCCACCGCGACTACCGCCTGCTGTTCACCGCCCAGATCGCGGCCCTGTTCGGCACCGGACTCACCACCGTGGCCCTGGGCCTGCTCGCCTACGACCTGGCAGGCGCCGACGCGGCCCTCGTCCTCAGCACCGCGCTGACGCTGAAGATGGTCGCCTACGTAACCATCGCCCCGATCGCAGGCGCCTACGCGGGCAAACTCCCCCGCCGACAATTCCTGATGACCCTCAACGGCATTCGCGGCGCGATCGTGCTCGCCCTGCCCTTCGTCGACCAGATCTGGCAGATCTACGTGCTCATCACGCTGCTGCAGATCGCCTCCGCCGCCTACACCCCCACCTACCAGGCGATCCTGCCCGACCTCCTCCCCGACGAGCGCGACTACACCAAGGCCCTGTCGGCCGCCCAACTCGCCGCGACCATGGAAACCCTGCTCAGCCCGATGCTGGCAGCGCTGGCCCTGAGCCTGATCAGTTTCCACTGGCTGTTCGTGGGCACGGGCCTGGGTTTCGCGGTCTCGGTCGCCCTGGTGATGTCCGCCCGCATCCCGAACGCGGTGGTCGGCGACGGCGCGATCAAGGAACGACTGGTCGCCGGCCTGCGTCTGTTCGCGGCGACTCCCCGCCTGCGCGGCCTGCTCGGCTTGAACCTGGTCGTCGCCGCCGCGGGTTCGGTGGTCATGGTCAACACCGTGAACTACGCCCGAGATGTGCTGGGCGGCAACCAGTCCGGCGTCGCCCTGCTCCTGGCCGCCAACGGCGCGGGCACCATGCTCATGGCCCTGACCCTGCCCGCCGTCCTGGACCGCCGCAGCGAACGCACCGTCATGCTCACCGGCGCAACAGTTCTCATCACCGGCCTGACCGCCGCACTGACCCTGTCCACCCTGCCGACCGGCACCTGGCACTGGCCCGCGGCCCTGACCACCTGGGCCACCATCGGCGCGGGCACCGCCCTGATCCTCACCCCCACCGGCCGCGTCCTACGCCGCTCCGCCCGCCCCCAAGACCGCCCGGCCCTGTTCGCCGCCCAGTTCTCCCTGTCCCACGTGGCCTGGCTGATCACCTACCCGATCACCGGCTGGCTGGCCACCACCGCGGGCTTCACCACTACCTGGGCAGCCCTGGCCGTCATCGCGGCCCTGGGCACCGCCGCCGCAATCCGCTTCTGGCCCCGGCACGACCCGGCTGAAATCACCCACGTCCACGAACTCGGCACGGTCGACCCCGCGATCCTCGCCGACGCCATCAAAGTCGGCCCCCGCCACTACCAACACACCCACGCCTACGTCATCGACACCAACCACCCCCGCTGGCCGACCCCCGCCTACGCCTGACCCACCACAAGCCCGGCGTAATCGACCAATTCGCCTTCGAAAAGTCGGAAATCCGACCTGAACGAGGCGAAGTGGTCGATTACGCCGGTGTCGTCGGACTAGCGCGGCTGCGCGACGCCCGATCCATCCGCCAACGCGGACATCGACTGCCACGTGGACCAATCGATGGCCCAGTCGTAGATATCCCCATCAGCCTGGGACAACTCGATGGACGTCCCGGTCACCTCGACCGGATCGCCGTACCGAGCGGTCGGGAAGTAGGCCTGCGCATCACTGGGTGACAGATTGATGCACCCGTTGGTGACATTCGACGAGCCCTGCGCCGACAGGGATTCGGGATTGGCGTGGATGAACTCGCCGTTGTTGGAGATCCGCACGGCCCAGCGTTCGCGCACGTTGGTGTAGTACGGCGGGTTCGACATCATGAAGTCTTCGTACTTCTCGGTGACCACATGCACGCCCGACCGAGTGACATTGCGCGGCTCATTGCCCTCACCATAGGAGACCGCGAAGTCGAAGATCGTGGCCCCGTCGCGCACCACCTGCATCCGATGGCTCGCGGCGTTCGCGATGACGATCTGACTGCGGCCGATGGTGAAATCGGAAGTCACATCGGAGTCGCCGTACGCGCCACCACCCAGGTCCACGCCGTACAACTTCGCCGCGACGTGCACGGTGGTGCCCGGCGTCCAGTAGTTCTTCGGACGCCAGTGCACCCGCGAGCCCCCGTCGTCGGGCAGCCACGCCCACGACCCTTCCGTTTCCCGGTCGGTGGTCACGGTGAGCGCCTTCTCCACGGCAGCTTTGTTGGCGACGGGCCCCGCGAACTTCAGAATGATCGGCGCCGCGATGCCGACCTCCTGGCCGTCGCCGATATTGATCGTGGCCGGAATCGTGGACTGCGGACTGATCGTGGTGAAGGTGCCGTCGATCGGAATCGGCTTCGCATCGGCGCCGATGGCCGTGCCGGCCCAGGTGTAAGACGCGCCGTAGCCCAGCGGTTCGGACACCTCATAGGTCGTGCGATCGGCGCTGAGTTCGCCGGTGATCTGCTTGCCCGCGGCATTGGTGAGCGCGATCTGATCGATGGTGCCGTGCGCGACCCTCACCGAAACGGGCGCGACCGGGTCGACATCGGTAGCTCCCGGCGTGGGCGCGATGGTCACCTGCGCGACCGGCCCAGCAGGCTCGGCACCCCCGCCGAGCCCACCGGATGAACACCCGGTCAGCACAACGAGCACCGCCAGCAAGATCACCGCAACCGCGGACCGCCCACCCCGAACGCCCTTCTCAGACCCCGGAACGGCCGAAACCCGCCGTCTACCGCGTACCGCCCTATCACGCGCACGCAACAGCCCGGTTACCGAATGTTTGCTCACGCATCGAATGTACGCCGAGCTACCGACCCGCACCCCGTGAGCGTGCTCACGGCGCAGCCGACCCACGTGTACGTCCGCCGCCGCGTGAGCGCACCCAGCCGACTCGAGTCCGGCGAAATCACACAATCGGCCTCGCTCGAATCAGAATTCTGACTGAAACGAGCCGTTGTGCGTGATTACGCCGGTGCCACCGACCTACTGGCGGTTGAGCCACTCTTCGGTGAACGTCGCCTCGTTGCCCAGCAGTTCGATCAGCCGCTCGGAGATGGCCGCTTCGATCTTGCCGCCGAACAGCGGGATCTTCACCTCGATGGTGCCGTTGATGGCGGTGGTGGAGCCGGTGCCGCCGTCGGGCGCCATGGTCACCGTGCCGCGGACCACCGCGGGGGCGCCGTCGACGTGGGCTTCGAAGATGCCGCCGGTGCCGGTGTAGGTCTCGGTGCGCGGGATGACCAGGTCGCCGGGGCGCACCGCGGTGATGGCGGGGGGCAGCTGGTCGGCGGGGATGGACTGCACCATCTGGACGCGGACCTGGTCACCGTCGACGGCGAAGGAGTACAGTCGCGCGCCGGGGCCGCCGACCTCGGCGATCCGGGCCTTCCAGTACTGCTCGTCGGAGTACGCGGCGCGCACCGCATCGACGGAATGCGTGTAGCCGGCAGTGAACGCCAGAGGTGTAGCCATGCCCGACACGGTACCGTCTGCGAACGTGCGTACAACACGGGTGGTGTCCTCCGATCAGCTGCGTGAACTGCTTGCCGAGACCGGCGCGACGGTTCGAGATTCGGTGCGTTTGTCCGAATTGACGACGTTGCGGGTCGGCGGGCCCGCCCTGGTCGCCGACTGCGCGACCACCGACGCCCTGGTGGCCACGGTGCGAACCCTCGACGCGGCCGGGATCGACATCCTGCTGATCGCGGGCGGGTCGAACCTACTCATCGACGACGCGGGCTTCGACGGCGTGGTCGTCGCGGTGAACACGACCGGTGTCGAACTGCGCGCCGACGGCGTGGTGGCCGAGGCGGGCGCGAACTGGGATTCCGTCGTCGCGGCGACCGTGGCGGCAGGCCTGGGCGGGCTCGAGTGCCTGTCCGGCATTCCCGGTTCCGCCGGTGCGACCCCGGTGCAGAACGTCGGCGCGTACGGCGTCGAGGTGGCGTCGCTGTTGCGCCGGGTGCGTCTGCTCGACCGCAAGACCGGCGAGGTGCGCTGGGCCGAACCCGCCGAATTGGGTTTCGGCTACCGCACCAGCGTGCTCAAGCACAGCAACGACGGCGTGATCCTGGCGGTGGATTTCGCGCTGGACCCGAGCGGGATGAGCGCGCCGCTGCGCTACGGCGAACTGGCCAAAGTCCTCGACGCGAAAGACGGCGAAACCCGCCCGGTCGACCAGGTCCGCGCGGAAGTCCTGCGCCTGCGCGCGGGCAAGGGCATGGTCCTGAACCCCACCGATCACGACACCTGGAGTGCCGGTTCGTTTTTCACCAACCCGGTGGTCACCGACGCACAACTCCCCCAGGTCCTGGCCGCCATCGCCGCCCACGTCGGCGACGACGTCAAAGTCCCCACCTACCCCGCCCCCGACGGCACCAAGCTCTCCGCGGGCTGGCTCATCGAACGCGCCGGCTTCGCCAAAGGCTTCCCCGACGAAGCAGCCCCCGCCCGCCTGTCCACCAAACACACCCTCGCCCTGACCAACCGAGGCACCGCCACCGCCGCCGACATCGTCGCCTTGGCCCGCACCGTCCGAGCAGGCGTCCAGGAACGCTTCGGCGTAACCCTGGAACCAGAGCCGGTCACCGTCGGCCTCACCCTCTAGAACGCGGTCCCACCCCATTGGGACCCCCAACAACATCCCCACCTCTTCCGTGCGCCCCCACCTCAACCCCGTAACGTGTCCTGCCATGGCACGCAGACTCGACTACTCCGCCCGCTACCCCCTGCACACCACCGAAGAGCTGTACGCGGCGATGCAGCGCAGGGACTACTGGGAAGCCCGTGTCGCGGAGATGCGCAAGTACGCGCCCAACAACGAAGTCGTGTCGCTGGACGTCTCCGATGACGGCATCGACGTGGTCCTGCACCACACGCTCCCGCGCGAGATGCTGCCCGAGATCGCCCAGACGGTCATGCGCAAGGACATGGTGATCACCCGCAAGGAGAGCTGGGGTCCGTTCGATCACGAAGAGACCGAGGGCAAGTTCTCCGCCTCGATCCCGGCGGGTCCGGGCAGCCTCAACGGCACCATCCGCCTTTTCCCGACCGAAACCGGCGCCACCATGCGTTTCTCCCCCACCGCCAAGGTCTTCATCCCGATGGTTGGCCCGCGCTTGGAGCAGTTGATGCTGGTGAACCTGGTCGACCTGTTCCGCGCCGAGCAGGAGGAGACCCTGCGCTACCTGGACCGCCAGTCCGCCGAGAAGTAGTGGCCCCCAGCCGCAAGGCCATCCCGCCGGTCGGCACGATCACCCGCGGCACCACGGGCGTGAACCGGCTGCGCCGCAGCGACCGCTGGCTGGTCAACGACGACCTGGTCAGTACCACGTTGCGCGAGGCCACCCACCCGTTGGCCGTGGATCTGGGCTACGGCGCGGCCCCGTGGACCACGTTCGAGCTGGCCGCACGCCTGCGCACCGTGCGCCCCGATCTCGAGGTGGTCGGTCTCGAAATCGATCCCGCGCGCGTGGTCGAACCCCGCGACGGCGTCCGCTTCGCCCGCGGCGGTTTCGAACTGGCGGGCCTGCGCCCCACCCTGGTCCGAGCCTTCAACGTCCTGCGCCAATACCCCGAACACGCCGTCCCCGAAGCCTGGTCCCGCATCCAGGAAAACCTGGCCCCCGACGGCCTACTAGTGGACGGCACCTGCGACGAGCTCGGCCGCCGCTGCGCCTGGGTACTACTCGACCGCCACCGCCCCCTCTCCCTGACCCTGGCCTGGGATCCCTTCACCGTAGACCGCCCCTCCGACATCGCCGAGCGCCTGCCGAAAGCGTTGATCCACCGCAACATTCCCGGCGAACGCATCCACACCCTCCTCAAAGAGGCCGACCAAGCCTGGGAACGCTCCGCCGCCATGGCACCCTACGGCCCGCGAACCCGCTGGCGAGAAGCCGCGAACATGTTGCGCGCCAACGGCTTCCCTGTCCGCACCTACAACCGGAGAATGCGCGACTGCGTCCTGTCGGTCCCCTGGGACGTAGTAGCCCCCTCACACCCGACTTAACGCCCGCCGCACCCGAGTAACCGCCCGCGGCCCCAATTGCTGTCCGCCCCACCAGATCTCGTCGATATCGCACCGGTGGATGGCCACCGCGTCGGCCACCACCTCGTCCAACGCCGACTGCGAGATCTCGGTCTCGGCCAGATCCAACACCGTGCGCACCGGCGTGGTCACCAGAAACGGCCCCGCCGACTCCACATCCCCGTCGCCGAGCTTGCGCCGCGTCAACACCAACCGCGGCGTGACCGGTGGCCGCCCCGCCGACACCGACAGGTGCAGGAACCGCGGCGCCAACCGTCCGATCCCGTGCAGTTCCGCCGCGCTCTGATACGAGACCGCCGCCGCCCCGTCGAACCAGGCCGCCCACATCGCGTATTCGTCCAGCGGCCCCGCCCGCCATTGCCCCAGCCGCATCATCCCGACCCCGGCCCTGGTCACCGACCCGTCCCCCAGGGCGGCCCTGACCTGCAGCTCGCACCCGGTCCGCAACACCTGCCGGGTCGTGAAGTATCCCGCGTGCCGCCCGGCTAGGCGCCGCAGCACCCGCCATCGGTGGTCCGCTGTCCCCGCCACCCGGCGCGCAACCTCGCCAGTCATGAATACGAGGTTACGCCGCGTACGTGTTCCAGGTCACAGATCGATGGGAAGGCTTTCACTACGTCCTCAGAGCGAACACAGAAACGTGCGGAAGAATCCGATGCCATGACCACGAACAAGCCCCCCAGGATCGGTGCGCGCCCGCTGGTGATCGCGTTGGCCGTGGTCGCCGTGTTGCTCGTGGCGGCCATCGGCGGCACCGAGGCCTATGCCCGGCACAAGATCTCCCGCTGTATCAGCGGCGCGTTCGAGCAGCAGATGGGTTCGAATATCGATGTGGGCTTCGGCCTCAGACCCATCCTGCTGTCGTATGTCGACGGCAAGGTCGGTTCACTCACGGTCGACAGCGAGGACAACAAGTTCGGTCCCGCGATCGGCATGGTCGTGCACGCGAAATTCAACGACATCGAACTGGTCGACCGCGGTCGCGGCGGCGGCACGGTCGGCAGCTCGTCCGCCGACGTGACCTGGAACAACGCCGGCATCCAGGAAACGCTGGGCACCATGGTCAGCGGCGTGCGTTCCTCGGCGAGCACCGGCGTTCTGACCCTGGACGTGCTCGGCGGCCTGGCCCAGTTGGAGGTCCAACCGCTGGTCCGCGACGGCAATATCACCGTCGAAACCAAGTCGGCCCAGCTGCTGGGCATCGGCCTGCCCACCGACCTGGTGCAGGGCATCGTCGAAACCTTCACCCAGAGCCTGCAGAGCTACCCACTGGGCTTGCGCGCCCAAGAAGTAAAGGTCACCGATGACGGTGTGGCCGTGCACCTTTCCGGCGGCAAGACCTCTCTCGACACCACCGACACCCGAACCGGTCAGCAGGTCGAATACCGCTGCTGATCAGTCGGGAAACCCGTCCAACACCACGGCGGACTTCGACAATCCCAGCCGCGTAGCCCCGGCGGCGATCATCGCGGCGGCGTCCTCAGCGGTACGAATCCCACCACTGGCCTTCACCCCCAACCGTCCACCGACGGTCTCGGCCATCAGCGACACCGCGTGCACACTCGCCCCACCGGCCGGATGGAACCCGGTGGACGTCTTCACGAAATCGGCACCGGCCTGCTCAGCCGCCCGGCACGCCCCGACGATCGCCTCATCGGTCAACGCCGCCGACTCGATGATCACCTTGAGCACAGCCCGATCAGCAGTCGCCTCGCGCACGGTGATGATGTCGGCGAGCACCGCATTGAAATCCCCCGCCAAAGCCGCACCGACGTCGATCACCATGTCGACCTCGGCAGCCCCCTGATCCACGGCCAAGCGCGCCTCGGCACCCTTCACCAGCGAATGATGCTTACCCGACGGGAACCCCGCCACGGTCGCGACCACCAGCCCCGGCGCCCGAACGGGCAGCATCGAGGGCGAAATGCAGATCGCGTACACCCCCAGCTTCCGCGCGTCGGCGATCAGCGCGTCGACCTCGGCCGCGGTGGCCTCCGGTGCGAGCAGGGTGTGGTCGATCATGTCGGCCACGGCGGCCCGAGTCAGCGCAGCGGAAGTCATTTTCCGAGCATGTCACATTCACGGCGAAGTCCGACAAAGTAGTCCGGCAAAGAGGACGTCGCACATCATTGCGCTGCGCTACCCAAATCCTGGACACTTAACCCTGTGCTGATTCGTCGCGAGACCCCAGCGGACGCCCCGGCGATCGCCGCGATCCACCAGGCCGCCTTCGCCCCCCACTACGCCGACGATGCCCTTCCACCCGAACCCGCGCTCGTCGAAAAGCTACGCACCGACGAGTCGTGGATGCCGACCCTGTCACTGGTAGCGCTGGAATACGACACGGTCGTGGGCCACATCTGCCTCACCAGAGCCGGCATCGGCCCGTTCCCCGTACTGGCACTGGGACCCCTGGGCGTGGACCCGGAAAACCAGAAATCCGGCATCGGCTCGGCCCTGGTCCACGCCGCCCTCGGCGCCGCCGACGCCCTCGACGAATCAGTGGTCGGCCTGGTCGGCGACCCCGACTACTACGCCCGCTTCGGTTTCGTCCCTGGCCTGCGCCTGGGCATCGTCCCCGACGAACCGGACTGGGCGTCCCATTTCCAGGTCCGCCCACTCACCGCCTACGACCCGGCAGTCACCGGCGAATTCCGTTATCCCGCACCGTTTTACGACCTATAACTCACTCGAAGACCACCGTGCGCCGCCCGTGCACCAGCACCCGGCCTTCCAGGTGCCAGCGCAGTCCGCGCGCGAGCACCACCCGTTCGATGTCACGCCCCTGCCGCACCATGTCGCGCACGTCGTCGGCGTGATCGACCCGGATCACGTCCTGTTCGATGATGGGCCCCGCGTCCAACTCCGCGGTGACGTAATGGCAGGTCGCCCCGATCAGCTTCACCCCGCGCGCATACGCCTGGTGATAGGGCCGCGCGCCGACGAACGAGGGCAGGAAGCTGTGGTGGATATTGATCGCCCGCCCCGCCCAGTGCTCACACAGTGACGCGGGCAGCACCTGCATGAACCGGGCGAGCACCACCGCCTGCGGATCATAGGAGTCCACCAGCTCCCGCACCTGCTCGAACGCAGGCCCACGCTCGGCCGGATCCTTCGGAAACGGCACGTAGTGGAACTTCACCCCGTGCGCCTCGGTCATCCCGGCCAGATCGGGATGATTACCGATCACCGCCTCGATATTGGCCGGTAGCTCCCCGGCCTGCGCCCGCCCGAGCAGGTCGTGCAGGCAGTGGCCGTCCTTGCTGACCAGCAACACCACCCGACTCGGCGCCCCGGAATCGTGCAGCTGCCAGTCGGTCTCGGGCCCGAACTCCGCGGCCACCCGGGCGAAGCGCTGCCGCAGCTCGTCGATCGAGAACGGCACCGTCGACGCTTTCACGGCCTGACGGGTGAAGAACCAGCCGATGTCACCGTCGGAGTGGTAGCCGGCCTCCACGATCGACCCGCCGAAATCGGCGATGAACGAGGAGATCGCAGCGATGATGCCCGGTCGGTCAGGGCAGCCCAGCGTCAGTACGAAGCGACGGTCGTCCGAGGTCACAGCGGTAGAACTCATCCGGCCATCTTCGCACCGAGGTCAGGCCGAAGCGCGCACGGGCTCGCGCACGGCGGCGAGTACTTCGGCCAGTTCGGCATTGAACAGGTCGTAGCGCTCGACATTGCCCAGATGCCCGGTCGGCAGCACCTTGAACCCGGCCAGCGTGCCCGCGTCGGCCAGCAGCGCGGCCAATCGCTGCGCGTGCAGCACCGGCGTCATGTCGTCGCGATCGCCGGCCAGCACCGTGGTCGGCACCGAGAAGTTCTTCGCGTCATCGCCCAGATGCAGTGCGGTGAGCAGGAATCCGTACCGCGAACGCGTCATCATCGGGCAACCACGCACCACCGACAGCGCGTAGTCCAGCTTTTCGCGCGAGGTGTCGAGGGTCATCACCTGACGGGCGAAGATCCAGCGCACCGGCTTGATCGGCGGCATCACCACCGGGGTACCGAGGATGAGCTTGCCGACCCAGTCCGGCGAGGGCAGCGTGCGCCCACCCAGCAGTCGCAGCGGCTTGTTCAAACCGGGAACCATCGTCGACACCGAGACCAGCGAGTGCGCGCCGGTATTGGTCAGCAGCACCGCGGCGGCCTGTTCGGCGACCCGCTCGGGGTAGCGACCGGCCCACGCGATCAGCGTCATCCCGCCCATGCTGTGGCCCGCGAGCACCGCGCGCTGACCCGGCAGCAGCACCGCGTCGAGCACATCGCACAGGTCGTCGGCGAGCAGATTGGTGCTGGGCCGCGCGTATCCGTTGGTGCTCTCGCCGTGGCCGCGCTGGTCGTAGGCGACCACGCGGTACTCACCGGCGAAGGCGTTGATCTGGGCGTTCCAGTATTCGAGCGAACACGTCCAGCCGTGCGCGAACACGATCACCGGCGCATCGACCGGGCCGTAGGCGTGCACCCGCAGCCGGGCACCGTCGGCGGTGACCACCGGGATCACGTCGTACGGCATCCGCGGCGGATCCAACGCCTCGATCCCGTGCGACCTGGTCCGCAGGTCGGCACGGTGGGCCGCCAGGGTGGTCTTGACCACGGTGGACGCCTGATCGATCAGGTTCCCCAGGGCCGTGGGCAGCATTGCACGCATCGGCACACTCCTTTGTGTTACTGCTCGATACAGTAACACCGAGTATCACACAACGCGAGGCCCTACTAAAAGACTGTTACCAGCGCGGACCGCGCTGCACCTCGTCCACCTTCGGCCGCACATCAGCCAGATACACCCCGGTGGCGATGATCGCGATGAACGACAGCAACCCCAGCCCACCCGCGGCGATCAACAGGAACACCAGCGCCCCGCCCAGAATCGCCAACCAGATCGGCTTGGTCATCTTGTCCACCGCGGTGAACGCGTCCGACCGTTGGCGCACCGCATGGATCAAGGCGAACACCGTCGCGCCGAAGGCGGCCACCCAGATGACCAGCATGATCAGCATCGTCAGGTTATTCACCATATTCACACCCCCATCATACGAACAGCGACCCCGCACACGTGGTGTACGGGGTCGCTGTCAGTAGCAGATGCTGATTACACCTTCTTGGGCGCAGCAGCTTTCTTGGCGGCCGGAGCAGCCTTCTTGGCCGGAGCGGCCTTCTTGGCGGCGGGAGCCTTGGCCGGAGCCGGCTCGGTGGTCACGGCCACAACCTCGGCCTCGACCACGGCGGCGACCTCGTCGGCCACAGCCTCGGCCTCGACCTTGCCACGGCCCAGCAGGTCGTTGACCTTGGTCAGGGCATCCTCGGCGCGAGCCGAAGCATCCTTGTAGAGGGTCTCCACGCGACCGATCTGCTCTTCGACGGCCTCGTTGGCACGCAGCCGGTCGACGGTCTCCTCGCCGCGCACGGCGAGGTCGGCGTAGATGTCCAGCGCCTGGCGGTAGTACTGCTCGGCCAGCTTGCGCAGCTCTTCGGTGGTGAACTTCTCGCGCAGCTCGGCGAGGTCCTCCGGCAGCTCGGACGGCAGGCCGGAGATGCGCTCACGCAGGGTGTCGAACTGGGCCTGCACGTCGGCGGGCACGTTCGCGATGCGCTCACGGGCCTCTTCGACGCGGGCCTTGGGGTCGGCGGTGGCAACGCGGTCACGCACGTCGGCGACCACGTCGTTCACGGCGGCGTAGATGGCGTCACCGGCGCCGACGGTGGCGAACAGCGGCTTGGTCACAGTGGCGGTCTTCTCGGTCATCAGTCTTCATTCTCCTGGTGTGGCGGAGTGTCAGTTGTCGTGAACGAAACGTCGCTGTTCCGTTCGGTCCCCCCTGAGCCGGTGTCTTCCCCGTTTTCCCGGCGAAACGACTCATAGATTTCCAACAACACCTGTTTCTGCCGCTCCGACACCGAAGTGTCGGCGAGCAGGGCATCGCGGACCGGGCTGTGCGGACGCTGTTCCAGAAATCCGGCCCGCACATACAACACCTCCGAGGAAACACGCAGTGCCTTGGCGATCTGCGCGAGTACTTCGGCGGAGGGATTACGCAATCCGCGTTCGATTTGGCTCAGGTACGGATTACTCACCCCCGCCAGAGCGGCGAGCTGACGCAGGGACACCTGCGCGCCTTCGCGCTGTGCCCTGATGAAACCTCCGATATCTTGAGCCGCGTGCGCTACACGACTCTCGGGTTGGTCTGTCATCGCTCACCTTCTGGCGTTGTAAGGCCAATACTAGAACAGGGTGCTAGCTATTGCAAGCACTACAGTTAGCACCCGGTCGGCTGACACTCGCGTAGCCCCGGCTACCAGGTCTTTCAGTGGAACAGCAGCTGCGAGATCGCGTAGATCGCCAGGCCCGCGAGCGACCCGACCACCGTGCCGTTGATCCGGATGAATTGCAGATCCCGACCCACCTGCAATTCGATCTTCTTGCTCGCCTCGTCGGCATCCCAGCGTGCCACCGTGTCGGTGACCAAGGTCGAGATCTCACCGGAGTAGTTACCGACCAGATAGCGCGCGCCGCGATCGATCCACCCGTCCACCTTGCCACGCATCGCCGGATCGTCACGCAGACGCTCGCCCAGCTGTTGCACATTCTCCGCGACCTTGCGACGCAACGTGGAATCGGGATCGTGCGCGGACTCCAAGATCAACCGTTTCGCCGCGCGCCAGGTGGCCTCGGCCATTCCGGTGATCTGTTCGCGGCCCATGATCTCGGCCTTGACCTTTTCCGCCTTCGCGATCATCGCGTCGTCGTGTTGCAGGTCCTCGGCGAAATCCTGCAGAAAGCGATCCGCGGCCCGCCGCAATTCATGATCGGGATCGGAGCGCACCTTCCAGGTGAACTCCACCAATTCCCGATAGATTCGCTCGGAAAGCAACGTATTGACGAATTTCGGCGCCCACTGCGGCGAATCACGCAGCACGATCCGGTCGATGGTGTCCTGCGAACCCAACGCCCACTGATGCGCGCGCTCGGCCAGCAGATCGATCAGCGGCCGCTGCCGGTTGTCGGCGATCATCTCCGACAGCACCCGCCCCAGCGGCGGTCCCCACAGCGGTTCGGCGATCCGCTTCACGATGGTGTTGTCGATGATCTGCTCGACGTCCTCGTCGCGCAGCGTGTTCACCACCGCGGTCAGAATCGTGGCGCTCTCCTGCGCCACCCGCGCCGCGTGCCCCGGATCGGCCATCCATCGACCCACCCGCAGCGAGATCTGCGCCGATTCCAGCCGCGCCGACACCACATCGGGCGCGAGGAAGTTGGTGCCCACGAACGCACCCAGACTCTCGCCGAGCTGGTCCTTCTTCTTCCGAATGATCGCGGTGTGCGGAATCGGCAGGCCCAGCGGATGTTTGAACAGCGCCGTGACCGCGAACCAGTCGGCCAGCGCGCCGACCATGCCGGCCTCCGACGCCGCGCGCACATAGCCCACCCACTCGCCACCCCCACCGCGCGATTCGAGCCAGCGGCACAGCAGGTAGATCACGCTGGCAACCACCAGGAAGCTGGTCGCCAGCGCCTTCATCTTGAACAGGTCGCGTTTCTTGGCCGCCTCGTCGGTCATCAAGCCGAAACCGCCGGGCGGCGAGGCGGGCTCGGTGCGCGGCGTGAGAACCGCCGTGGTGCCGGGAGCTTTCTCCATAGCCCCCATTCTGCTGTGCGCGCGCCGAGTGCGCCGCCGCCAACCCCGCGTGGCTGCCGTCGGACACGCTGAATCGGCCCTTCGGTCATACGCGCGGGTAAGTACGCGAGTGTGGTAAATGCCGCATCGGCACCCAAACGAGTGCCACCCCACACTCGCCCGCCTAAGCTGTATCGCGAGACACGCCATATCGATCACAAGGGGGCCTGCTGTTGTCCACCGAAGACCTTGTCGAGATCGGCGAGCAGGGCAGCCGAGCCGCGGTGCGCGGCAACGGCCCGGCCGACGGCCGTAAACGGCGGTGGCGCCAGCACAAGATCGACCGCCGCGAAGAGCTCGTCGACGGCACGCTCAACGCCATCCGCACGCGCGGCAGCCAGGCGGGCATGGACGAGATCGCCACCGAGATCGGCGTGTCCAAGACCGTGCTGTACCGCTATTTCGCGGACAAGAACGACCTGGTCCACGCCACCATGCAGCGCTTCATCGAGACCACCCTGCTGCCGCGCGTGTACGGCGCGATCAGCCTCGACGCCGACGAGTACCAGCTCGTGCGCGCCGCGATGACCGAGTACGTGGGCACCGTCGACGACGACCCCGAGGTCTACCGGTTCATCATGAGCAACGCCTCCGGCGACAAGTCCTCGCTGGCGGAGTTCGAGCGGCTGTTCGCCGAGGTGGTCACCACCGTGTTGATCGACCGGGCGGGCGGCAAGGGCATGCGCACCGACGGCGCGATGCTGTGGTCGTATGTGCTGGTCGGCGGCATTCAGCTGGCCACGCACTGGTGGACCACCACCGACAAGGCCATGCCGCGCCAGGACGTGATCGACTACCTCACGATGATGGCCTGGAGCGCGATCGAGGGCATCGCCCGCGCGGGTGGTTCGCCCGAGATCTTCAGCGCCGCAGAACACCCGATGCCGGAGATGCCGCAGTCCTGACCTGCCCGTTCTCACGATCTGGGGAGCCGGACTCGACAGCGCAACACAGTTGGCTACGCTGAACCGAGCGTGACGCTGTGGCTTGCGTCACCGCTGGCGGCTGGGTGTCGCCGTGCACGTGCGCACCAACGGAGGTACCTCGATGGCGAAGAACGTGCCGACTTCTCGGCTTGCCCGCGGGACGAAGCTCGGGGCGGTCGCGGCGAGTTCGGTCATCCGATCGAAGAAGACCAGGCTGTCGATGCGGGGCCGGTCCGAGGCTGTGCGCGAGCGGATGGCCGAGGAGTCGATGATCCGCACCACCGAGCAGGTGGTCATGGTGCTGGGCACCATGAAGGGCGTGGCCATGAAGCTGGGCCAGATGATGTCGGTGCTGGATCTGGACCTGGTGCCCGAGAATCATCGTGAACGGTTCCAGCAGCGGCTGGCGGTCTTGCGAAACGCCGCGCCGACAGTCTCGTTCGAGTCCATGCGCGCGGTGATCGAGCAGGACTTCGGCGCGCCGCTGCAGGAGGTCTTCGCCGAGTTCGATCCCGAGCCGATCGCCGCCGCCTCGATCGGCCAGGTCTACCGGGCCACCCTGCACGACGGCCGGTCGGTCGCGGTGAAGGTCCAGTACCCCGGTGTCGACGCCGCGGTGCGCGCGGACCTGAAGAACCTCACCATGTTTCGTCGCGTGCTGGCCTCGGCGATGCCGTGGATCACCCCCGCGGTGCTCGACGAGCTGAAACTGAACATGGAAAGCGAGCTGGACTACCGGGCCGAGGCCGCCACCCAGGCCGACATCGCGCACCTGTACCGCGACCACCCGTTCATCGTGGTGCCGTCCTCGGTACCGGAACTGTCGACCACGCGCGTGCTGGTCAGCGAGTTCATCGACGGCGACGGCTTCGAGCAGATGCGGGAAATGCCTGCGGCGCAACGGAATCGCCTCGGCGAGATCATCTACCGCTTCTACGTCGGCTCACTGTTCACCTTCCACGAGTTCTGCGGCGACCCGCATCCGGGCAATGTGTTGCTCGCGCGCGACGGCCGGGTCGCGTTCCTGGACTTCGGCCTGTTCAACCGCATGGACCCCAAGCTGGTCGCTTTCGAGATCCAGTGCCTGCGCGCCGCGGCCGAGGATCGCGCGGAAGACCTGCGGCAGTTGATGATCGAGCGTGGCGTGATCGATTCGCCCGAGGAGATCGGCGCCGAGGAGTGCCTGGAATACGTCCTGGCGGCCTCGGAGTGGTGCCTGGTCGACGAGGAACTCACCATCACCCCCGAGCTGGCCAGCGGCGCGTTCCTGCTCGCGGTCGACCCTCGCGCCAGCGAGTTCACCGGCATGAAGCAGCAGAATCTGCCGCCCGAGCACCTGTTCTCCCGGCGCGCGGACTTCCTCACCTTCGGCATGCTCGGCCAGCTCGACAGCACCAACAACTGGCATTCGATCGCCCGCGAATGGCTCTACGACGAACCGCCGGTCACCGAACTCGGTGTGGCCCACCGCGATTGGCTGGCCACCCATCCCCCCAAGCCGGTGAAGAAATCGCGCGCCCGCAAGGCCGCGACCACCAAATCCTGATTTCCCTGTTTTCGAAAGGCCCGCAATGCCGCAGCACCGCGAGTTCGACCTGATCCTGTTCGGCGCAACAGGTTTCGTCGGCAAGCTCACCGCCCAGTACCTGACCACCGCCGCCCCCGCCGACGCCAGGATCGCACTGGCCGGACGTTCGGCGGACAAGCTCGCCGCCACCCGCGCCGCACTGGGCCCGGTCGCCGCGAATTGGGAACTGGTAGTGGCGGATTCGAGCGATCCCGCGTCGCTTGCGGCCATGGCCGAACGCACGAAGGTCGTGGTCACCACGGTCGGCCCGTACCTGCGCTACGGCATGCCGCTGCTGGGCGCCTGCGCCGCGGCCGGCACCCACTACGCCGACCTCACCGGTGAGCCGCTGTTCATCCACGACGCCATCGAGAAGTTCGAGCAGACCGCAGTCGACTCCGGCGCCAAGATCGTGAATTCCTGTGGCTACGACTCGATTCCGTCGGACCTGAGCGTGTACGAGATCTACCGCGCCAGCCTCGCCGACGACACCGGCGAGCTCGAGAGCACCACCCTGGTCGCCTACCTCAAGGGCGGCATGAGCGGCGGCACCATCGATTCCGGGCGCGCGATGATGGAAGACGTGGCAGGCGATTCCGCCCGCGGCAAGATCCTGGCGCACCCGTACTCGCTGAGCCCGGACCGCAGCATGGAACCGAATGTGGGCCGCCAGTCCGATCAGGCGCTGGCCCGCGCGGACAGCATCGACGCGAGCCTGAGCGGCTGGGTCACCACGTTCATCATGGCCTCGCACAACACCAAGGTCGTGCGCCGCACCAACGGCCTGCTCGGCTGGGCGTACGGCAAGCAGTTCCGCTACCGCGAGGTGATGAACGCGGGCACCTCCCCCGCCGCGCCGCTGGTGGCCGCCGGTATCGCGGGCGGCATCGTGGCCGGAATGGCTTCGGGCGCAGTGCTTTCGCGCGTATCTCTTGGTCGCAAACTGCTCGACCGGATCCTGCCCAAGCCCGGCACCGGCCCCAGCGAAGCGGCTCGGCTGGCCGGCTGGTTCACCATGAAGACCTTCGCGCGCACCAGCTCCGGCGCCAAGTATCAGGCCACCTTCTCCGGCAGCGGCGACCCCGGCTACCAGGCCACCGCCGTGCTGCTGGGCCAAAGCGGCCTGTGCCTGGCCTACGACACCCTGCCCGACCGTTCGGGCGTGCTCACCCCCGCCTCCGCGATGGGCGAAGCGCTCACGCAGCGGCTGCGCGACGCGGGCATGACCATCGAGGTCACCCGCTCGTGAATCTCGCCCGCAAGACCATGAACGCCCCCGCGCTGGCCGCGGTCTACGAACACGCGTGGCGACCCACGATGTTCTACCTCGCCAGCGGCCGCACCACCGGCACCGACCGCCGCGATGCCGTGGACACCCTGCGCCTGAGCGGGCCCATGAAGGTCCTCGATATCGCCTGCGGCCCAGGCAATTTCACCAAGTATCTCAGCGAGTACCTGACCCGTGGCGGCTTCGTCACCGGCATCGACTACTCCGCGCCGATGCTGGCCAAGGCCGCCACCGACAACGCGAGTCCGCGCGTGGGTTACGTGCGCGGCGACGCCCGCACCCTGCCGTTCGCCGATGGCAGCTTCGACGCGGTGTGCTGCTTCGGTGCCCTGTACCTGATCCCCGACCCGCTGGTCGCCGCCCGCGAAATGATCCGGGTGCTCGCCCCCGGTGGTCGCATCGCGATCAGCACCAGCTTCCGCGAGGACAACCTGTTCGGCAGCGCCGCCAGCATGGCCGCGAGCCTGAGCGGCCTGCGCGCGTTCGACGGCGATGTCTTCCCGAAGCTGTTCGCCAGAGCGGGCCTGACCGAAATCGACCAGCGGATCCACCGTTTCATGCAGTACGTGGACGCCACCAAGCCCGTCTGACAGGTCCGCAACGATTGCGTCGAGCTTGGGCGGTAAACCGGTGCGCAGGTGGTAGGCATGGGAAATGGCGAATCTGTGGACCGAACCGGCCGATGTCGCGCTGCGGGCCGGTGGGGTGCGGGTCGCTGATCTCGACACGTCGAGCACGCCCGGTTTCACCGGTGGCAAGCGTGCGGGCAAGGACTTGCTCGCCGAGCGGGCGACGGTGCTGTCGGTGCTGCAGGAGAAGCTGTTCGCGCACGGTCGCACCGGCGGTCACCTCAATGTGCTGCTGATCCTGCAGGGCATGGACACCGCGGGCAAGGGCGGCATCGTGCGGCACGTGATCGGGTCGGTGGACCCGCAGGGTGTGGATCACGCGTCGTTCGGCGTGCCCACCGAGCTGGAGAAGCAGCACGACTTCCTGTGGCGGATCAGCAAGCGACTGCCCGCGCACGGGCAGATCGGCGTGTTCGACCGCTCCCAATACGAGGACGTGCTGGTGGTTCGCGTGCACAACCTCGTCCCGCAGGCCGAATGGGAGCAACGCTACGACCAGATCAACGCTTTCGAGAAGGAGCTGGCCGAAACGGGCACCGTCATCGTCAAGGTCGCCATGTTCGTGTCCCTGGAAGAACAGAAAATCCGGCTGCGCGAACGTCTGGAACGCCCGGACAAATACTGGAAGTTCAACCCCGCCGACATCACCGAACGCGCGTACTGGCCCCAGTATCAGCAGGCCTACCAGGCCGTTCTCGACCGCACGAACACCGATTACGCCCCCTGGTACGTGCTGCCGTCGGACCACAAGTGGTACGCGCGCCTGGCCGTGACCGAGCTGTTGATCGGCGCGTTGGCCGGGCTGAACCTGGACTGGCCGCCCGCCAACTTCGATATCGCCGAGCAGTTGCGGCGACTCGACCAGTCCTGACGTCGCGCTTTGCGCAAACTCTCAGGTTCGGCCCGCATGATGTTCGCAGATGGGGGGCCCTCGAGCGAAAGGCGTGTGACCACGGTGAGCACGGGTAACAATCCCTCGGACAAGAAGCTGACGGGCAAGAATCCGCTCGCGGCGGCTGAGGCCGCGGACAAGAAGCGCAAGATCGCGATCCAGGTCGGGGTGGCCGCGGTACTGGTCGCCCTGGTCGCCGCCATCGGCATCGGCATCGCGGTGAAGAAGTCAGACTCCGACAACGAGGGGACGGCGAGCTCTGTGGCACAACTTCCCGCGACCGGCGGATCGGTCACCGATTCGGGCACGGTCCTCATCGGCAATCCCGACGCCAAGGTCAAGGTCCGCGTCGTGGCCGACCTGCAGTGCCCCGCCTGCCAGCAGTTCGAGGCCGCCAACGGTGAAGCGCTGGCCAAGGCCGCCGCCGACGGCACCGCGTCGGTCGAATACCAGATCATCTCGTTCCTCGACAAGGCGTCGAGCACCCAGTACTCCTCGCGCGCGGCCAACGCGTCGTTCTGCGTGGCCAAGGCCGATACGACCAAATACCAGGGCTGGTTGCAGACCATGTTCGACAAGCAGCCCGCCGAGGGCAGTGCCGGTCTGAGCAACGACGAACTGGTCGCGATCGCCCAGGGTGCCGGGTACACCGACCCGGCCGTGGCCACCTGCATCAAGGACAAGCCGTACAACGACTACATCAAGCAGGTCACCCAGGCCACGCTCAAGAGCGGCGTCGAGTCCACTCCGTCGGTGTACATCAACGGCAAGCTCGAACAGTCCGACGCGATCTTCACCGAGAACGGCCTGACCTCCGTGATCGCTGACGCGGCCAAATGATCACCGCCCCCGCCCGCTCGGCCTGGCTGCTGTTGATCGCCGGGCTGGCGGGCTGGCTGGCGTCGTTCACGCTCACCGTCGAACGGTTCAAACTGTTCGTCGACCCGGATTACGTCACCTCGTGCAGCATCAACTCGGTGCTGTCGTGCGGGTCGATCATGAAGACCGACCAGGCCGCGGTGTTCGGCTTCCCCAACCCGCTACTCGGCGTGGTCGGGTTCTCCGTCGTGGTGACACTCGGTCTGCTGTCGGTGGTCGGCGTCGGTTTCCCGCGCTGGATCTGGGGCGGGATGTGGATCGGCACCGTGCTCGGCATCGCCGGGTTGTGCTGGTTGATCTTCCAGAGCCTGTACCGGATCAACGCCCTGTGCCCGTACTGCATGGTGGTGTGGGTGTCGGTGCCGGTGCTGTTCGCGGTGACCACGCAGGAACTGTGGGGTCGCTCGCGCGGGCCGCTGGGGATTCTCGCGGAATGGCGTTGGACGCTGGTCGTGGTGTTCTACGCCGTGGTGCTGCTGCTGGTGTTCCTGAAGTTCCAGGACTACTGGCTGAGCCTGGTCTGACTTTCGGCCTCCGACCAGCACTGCACGCCCGCCGGGTCCGCGACATCGGCACTGTGCACGTACACCGGATCCTTGCCCGCCCGCTGCTGCGCCCGGTAGTCGGTGAGCAGCCGGAACGCGATCACCCCCAACGGAATGATCGCGGCCATATTGACCAGCGCCATCACGCCCATGAACACGTCGGCCAGATTCCACACCAGCGCCACCGACCCCAACGCCCCGCCGAACACCGCCAACAGCACCAGTACCCGGAACGCGGTGAGCACCTGGGGACGGGTGGTGATGAATTCGATGTTGGTGCGCCCGTAGTAGAAATTGCCGATCATCGAACTGAACGCCAGCATGAACACCACCGCGGTGAGCACATGCCCGGCCCAGCCACCGAGGGTGCTGGTCAGCGCGCTCTGCGTGAGGTCGGCACTGCGCCGTTCGGACAGATCCGGGTCACTGGTCAAGATGATGAACGCGGTGATCGAACAGATCAGCAGCGTGTCGAAGTACACGCCCAGCGCCTGCACCAACCCCTGCTTCACCGGGTGCGAAACATCCGCCGCCGCAGCAGCATTGGGCGCCGACCCCAACCCGGCCTCGTTCGAGAACATCCCCCGCCGAATCCCCTGCGCGATCGCGACCCCGATCCCGCCACCGACCACTTCCCGCAACCCGAACGCCCCACCGACGATATCGGCCACCACGCGCGGCAGATCACCGATGTTCAACGCCACCACCGCAATTCCCAACAGCAGATACACCAATGCCATCACCGGAACCAACACCTCGGTGATGTGACTGATCCGCCGCACCCCACCGAAGATCACCAACCCCAACAGCACCACCAACCCGAGCCCGACAACCGGCGCGTACCAGTCGCCGTCCAGCGCCGACAGCGACACCCGACTGGTCGCCACGATCGTGTTCGACTGCACCGCGTTGAACACGAACCCGAAGGTCACGGTGATGATCACCGCGAAAAGCAACCCCTGCCACCGCCGCCGCAACCCGTACTCCATGTAGTACGCGGGCCCACCCCGAAACGTCCCCGGCTCACTCTCGCGCCGCTTGTACAGCTGTGCCAACGTCGACTCCACGAACGCCGAAGCCGCCCCCACGGTCGCCATCGTCCACATCCAGAACACCGCCCCCGGCCCCCCGACACTGATCGCGGTGGCCACCCCCGCGATATTGCCCGTCCCCACCCGAGCCGCCGCCGAAATACTGAACGCCCCGAACGCCGACACCGACTTCTTCCCGTCCGCCGCGACGGGCCCCTTCTCCGCCACCACCCGAAACATCTCCGGCAACATCCGCAACTGCACAACACCACTACGCGCGGTGAAATACACCCCGGCCACCACGACCAACGGAATCAACAACCAATTCCAGAAGACATCGTTGATATCCACGATCACCGAGTTCAGCGTGTCCATAGCCCGACGCTACCGCCGTCACGCAGCGTGAACGGTCAGGCTGCCCGCCGATGTCGCCAGGTCCGGCCCGGACGGTGCCATGCGGGCGGTGGCCGACTTCAGGCCAGCAGTGCTCTGGCGCCCGCCGTGAGATCGGTGGGCGTCGGCGTGTTGACGGGGTCGATCAGCCACTGCAACAGCAGCCCACCGATCATCGTCTGTAGCACCGCCCCGACAGTGTCGTCGCCGTCCCCGAACGAATCCGCCAGTCCGCGACGGGCCTGCTGCTGCGCGGCGGCGAGTTCGGCGCGCAGTTCCGGCGAGTGCAGCGCCTGCGTCAGACACTGCGCGTTGGCGCGCCACAGCGGCGGGTTCTGGGCGAACGAGTCGAGCAGATTCCGCCAGAAGGCCTCGAGCCGGGCGGTCGGATCGGCGGGATCGTCGGCCGGCAGTGAGTCCAGGATCTGCGTCACCGCGGCCGCGCTGGCTTCCAACATCGCCTGCTGCAGCAGCTTGTCGCGGGTGCCGAAGTGGTAGTTGATGGCCGCGAGATTGGTGCCCGACGCTGCGACAATGTCGCGCACGGTGGTGCGGGCGTAGCCACGGTCGGCCAGGCACTGTTTGGCGGCTTCGAGGAGATCTTCGCGGGTTCCCACCTGCGCACGATAGCAAACACCTGTTTCTGACAGCTGTTTCAAACAAACGTCAGTGACAAGCGTTTGAATCGCAGGTACCGTCAGAATATGACCGCGCGACGACGTATCTCCCCGTTCGAATCCAACTACTTCGGCATCGACACAGCCCTCGGCAGCGTGCCGACGGCCGGAATGCCCCTGTTCATCGGCACCACCGTGTTCGGCACCCTCGACCCCACGATCCTGCGCACAGTCCTGGACGACCTGACCGCCGCGCACCCACTGCTGCGCAGTCGGGTGGTGACCGAGGACGGAGTGCGGTACTTCGTTCGCGACGACGAGTTCCGACCCCGATTCGACATCGTCGAAGGTGGCGAAGCGGAGTACCTCGCACTGGTCAACGATGTTCGAGATTGGAGCGACGGGCTGTTTCGCGCGTATCTCCTGCGCTCCGGCCAGCGTCAGCAGGTAGTGCTGGTCGTGCATCACGGAATCTCCGACGGCAGATCAGGATTCGCGTTGCTCGCCCAGATGTGGCAGCTCTATACCGCGCGAGCCACCGGAGATGTTGCTCCAGAAGCCGTTTCGAGGTCCGAACTGCCCGCAGCCTTGGATACCCGCCTAGCCGAACAAGTTTCGACCGCAAGCGCACAAGAATGGCTGAACCAGATCAGAGCGGGCGCGGCGACGATGGGCCCAGAGTCCGCGCCGCGCAACCTACCTCGCGACGGTGGCGACGACGATCCACTGGGCAGATTCGCGATGCAGCGCGTGGAACTGACCGCCCAGGAGACCGCCGCCCTCGTGGCGATCGCCCGCACCGAGGGCCTGTCGGTGAACAGCGTGCTCACCGCGACGGCCCTGGCAGCCCTGCGAACCCGCTTCCCCGAAACAGGCACCGTAACGATGTTCTGCGGCCAAGCCGCCGACGTCCGCGCGGAATTCGATCCCCCGGTCCCCGCCGACACCCTGGCCAATTACGCCTCCGGCGCAGGCATCCTCATCCAAGTAGCCGACGACGCCACCCAACTGGACCTCGCCCACCAAGTCGAAACCGCCCTCCACGCAGCCCTGTCCCGCCGCGAACCCGCGATCTTCCCCCTCGCCGCACAACTACCCCACGACGACCTCACCACAGCCCTACTCTCCGCACCCCCCACCCTCGCCCTCTCCAACATCGGCAAACTCCCACCCCACACCCTCCCCGACGACATCGCCTTCCTCCGCGACGACATCTACGCCATGGGCCCCGCGATGCCCCCCAAAATCACCGCCTTCACCCTCGCCGCCCGCCTCACCCTCCAACTCGAATACGACACCACCCTGTACAGCCGAACCCAAATGGAAAAACTACGCCTGACCTTGGTCGAACTGCTCCAAACCATCGAATGATCGACTCGACCGCGTACAACGTGGAGGAGAGCGCTGACTGCTAGGTCGGGGTGCCCTGTGCCAATACCGCTTCGACCGTTCGGGTGACGCCGTCGGGAGAGGTGACGTCGAGGCGGACGGGGTCGGCGGGTTTGCGGAGGTTGATGGCGGCGCTCAGGGCTTTGGCGGTGGTGATCGAGACGCCGTCGATGGCGGTGATCACGTCGCCGATGGTGATGCCGGCTTCGCGGGCGGGTTGGCCGTAGAAGGCCCAGCTCACCTGGGCTCCGGCTGGTCTTCCGTCGATCACCTGGACGCCCAACGTCGCTGTGGGCCCGATGTGGACGGTATCGGTGGGCGTGCCCGAGCGGATCTGGGTCACGATGCGCATGGCGGTGTCGATCGGGACGGCGTAGCCATTGGGTGGGTTGCCTTCGGTGCGGGATGCTTCGCCTGAAGCTGCGGTGATCACGCCGATTACCGCGCCCGTCGCGTCAGCCAGCGCGCCGCCGGATTGTCCGCCCATCACCGGCGCGGCGACTTCGACCATGCCGTTCAGTGCCTTGCGGGTCAGGTCGGCGGAGTTCATGGCCACGATCGTGGCGTTCAGGTCGGTGATCGGGCCGGTGACCGCAGTGGGTTCGCCGCCGTCGCCACCCGCGTCGCCGATGGCCAACACATCCTGGGTGATGCGCAGGTCGGCTGAGGTGCCCAGGCGCGCGACCGGTAAACCCGACGCGCCTGCCAGCGACAGCAGCGCGATGTCGGCGCCGGAGTCGTAACCGAGCACGGTGGCCTCGTAGACCAGCCCGTTGGCGATATCGGTGACGCGCAGTTCGTCGGCACCCTTGATCACGTGATGACTGGTCAGAATCTGCCCGTCTGCGGTGAGCACGATCCCCGAACCCGCCGCTCCGCCCCCGAAACCCGCGGTCTCGACATCGATATTGACCAGCGCCGCCTCCACCTGGTCGGCCACCACCACCGGGTCCATCGGTACCAACACCGGAGCCTGCGCTTGCGCCACGAATTGGGGTTCGACCAGGGCGAACTCTCCGCGATACCCGAGAAACGCGCACACCCCGAGCAGCGCGACAACCATCGTCACCAGTAATCGACTGACACGTCTCACCGCACATGTCCTCTCTCACGAGCCGACCAATCCATTGTGACGTGATTTCGCCGTCCGCTGGTCTCGATCCGGACCCGACTGTTGGCAAAGCCCGTATGCGGCTGTAGGCATGTAGCCATGAGCACTGCTGCCGCCTACGCCAAGCCTTCGCCCGAAGGGCCCTTCGAGAAGGTCACCATCGAACGTCGCGAGGTCGGCCCCGACGATGTGTTGATCGACATCAAGTACGCGGGCATCTGCCACTCCGATATCCACACCGCGCGCGACGAATGGGGTGGCGCGCAGTACCCGTGCGTGCCCGGCCACGAGATCGCGGGCATCGTCGCCGCGGTCGGTTCGTCGGTGCGCAAGTACAAGGTGGGCGACCGGGTGGGCGTGGGCTGCCTGGTGAACTCGTGCGGTAAGTGCGTGCCGTGTTTGGCGGGCGAGGAGCAGTACTGCGCCAACGGTGCCACCTGGACCTACAACTCGCCGGTCCCCGAAACCGCGCAGCCCGGCGGGTACACGATGGGCGGCTATTCCACCCAGATCGTGGTCGACGAGAGCTTCGTCGTCGCGATCCCCGAAGGTATCGGCCTCGACGTCGCCGCACCGCTGCTGTGCGCGGGCATCACGCTGTATTCGCCTCTGCGACACTGGAATGCGGGCCCCGGCAAGAAGGTCGCCATCATCGGAATGGGCGGTCTCGGGCACGTCGGTGTGAAGATCGCCTCGGCGCTGGGCGCGGAAGTCACCGTGCTCAGCCAGTCGCTGCGCAAACGCGACGACGGCCTGCGCATGGGCGCGGACCACTACTACGCCACCAGCGACAAGCAGACCTTCCGCCAACTGCGCGGCCAGTTCGACCTGATCATCAACACCGTGTCGGCCGACCTGCCCATCGACAACTACCTGCGCCTGCTCGCCCTCGACGGCACCCTGGTCATCCTCGGCCTGCCGGAGAACCCGATGAGCGTGTCCGGCCGCAACCTCGCCGGGTACCGCCGGTCGCTGGCCGGTTCGATGATCGGCGGCATCGCGCAGACCCAGGAGATGCTGAACTTCTGCGCCTCACACGGCATCGGCGCGGAGATCGAACTGATCTCCGCCGATGAGATCGACTCCGCGTACGAACGGGTGGTCGCCAGCGACGTGCAGTACCGGTTCGTCATCGACACCGCCACCGTGTAGTTGTTCGGGTCGGTGGCACGCGCGCCGACCGGCCGGAGGCGCCCGCGCTGGGTACCGTGAGTTCGTGGTCGCCGAGGACGAATCCGCTGAACCCGCCGTCGACGTGAGAGCGCTGCCCGCCTCCTGGTCGGTGCGCACCCCGCCGCGGTGGCTGCCGCGGGCGCTGCTGTACGCGGTGCTCGCGGTGGCCGGGTTGATCGCGGCGTTCTGGGTGCTGGGCAAGATGCAGGGCCTGCTGACCGTGCTGCTGGTCTCGTTGTTCCTGGCGTTCGCGATCGAGCCCGCGGTGAATTGGCTTGCCGCGCGCGGTGTTCGGCGCGGGGCGGGCACCGGGCTGGTATTCGGGTTGGTGTTGGTGGTGATCGTCGCGTTCGTGTGGACGTTGGGCGCGTTGCTGATCAACCAGGTGACCATGCTGGTGCAGAACGCGCCCGGTTACGTGCAAGACCTGGTCGATTGGGTCAATGTCACCTTCCACCAAACGATTTCGGGTGAGGACCTGACCAAGTACGCCTCGGAGTGGAGTTCCACGATCGAGAAGTACCTGGTGAGCATGGCCGGAAACGTGTGGGGCATAGGCACTGTCGCGATCGGGGCGCTGTTCCAGCTGCTCGGAGTACTGCTGTTCACGTTCTACTTCGCCGCCGACGGCCCGCGTTTTCGCACTTGGGTGTGCTCGCTGCTGCCGCCCAGACAGCAGAAACATGTGCTGCGAGCCTGGGACATCGCGGTCGAGAAAACCGGCGGCTACATCTATTCGCGCGCACTGTTGGCGCTGTGCTCGGCGATCGCGCACTACGTCGCGCTGCGCGTGCTCGACGTGCCGTCGGCGTTCGCGTTGGCGCTGTGGGTAGGCGTTGTGTCCCAGTTCATTCCGACCGTGGGCACGTACATGGCCGGTGCGCTGCCGGTACTGGTCGCGTTGGTGCACGACCCGATCACCGCGCTGTGGATCCTGCTGTTCATCGCCGCCTATCAGCAGTTCGAGAACTATGTGCTGCAGCCGCGCATCACCGCGACCACCCTGGACATGCACCCGGCGGTGGCGTTCGGGGCGGTGATCGCGGGCGCCGCGTTACTCGGGCCGACCGGTGCGCTGCTGGCGATCCCGGTCACCGCCACCCTGCAGGGTTTCGCGGGCGCCTACGTGCGGCGCTATGCCGTGGCCGAAGAGCCCGAAGCCACACCTTCGAAGAAGAAGCGCAAGCCCCGCAAGCCCGAACCCACCGACGAATAGGCGGACCATGGCGATCCTGTTGTCCCTGGTGTCGATGCTGTCGACCCTGTTCGGCGGATTCGTCGCTATGCGCATCGGCGACCGCAAACACCTGGTCCTCGGCTTGGCCGCGGGCGTGATGCTGGGCGTGGTCGCCTTCGACCTGATCCCGGAGGCGCTGGAACAGTCCGACGGCCAGTTCCACGGCATCCCCGTGGTGCTCATCGCCGCGGTCATCGGCTTCCTCAGCCTGCACATCATCGAACGCGCGGTCGCGATCCACAAAGGCCACGAGCACGAATTCGGTTCGCACAAGCACGGTTTCGAGTCCGTGGGCCTGCTCGCCGCGGGCGGCCTGATCTTCCACAGCACCCTGGACGGTTTCGGCATCGGCCTCGGCTACCAGGCGGGCGCGGCCGTCGGCATGTCGGTGGCGATCGCGGTGATCTGCCACGACTTCGCCGACGGCTTCAACACCTTCACCATCCCCACCGTCTACGGCAACGCCCGCAAACGCGCCCTGATCCTGCTGGCCATGGACGCCATCGCCCCCGTCGTGGGCGCTATCCTCGGCACCATCATCCACGTCCCGGAAAACTGGATCGGCCTGTACATGGGCTACTTCGCCGGCTTCCTGCTCTACCTGGCCACCGCCGACATCCTCCCCGAAGCCCACGCAGGCCACCCCTCCCGCCTGACCCTGCTGTGCACCATCCTCGGCGTGGCCGCGATGTTCGTCGTGGCCGCACTCAGCCACTGAGATACGGGGTTACTGTCGCTTCAACGGCTCGCCGGGGATGTCGTCGTAGAGACCTAGATCCTCGGAGATTCTGGTCAGCTCGGACAGACCTTCAGCGCGTCCTTCGGCTTCCCGGTGCGTCTGCGGGGTGTCCTCGCCCTCGCGGGCGCATCCCGGCATCAGAACCACCGGCCGCGGGACGAGCATGACGATCCACCCGTCAGGATCGGCAAAACCCATGCCGCCGTTGGCCGCCCAGTACGGGTTCTCCACCGTAACCGGTTCGGCACCGAACTCGCCGAGCCGCCGCACCACTTCGAACATCGGCGCTTCACCGTCGAAATAGAGCACCAGCAGATTCTCGGCGCTGGGCGCGGTGCCCGGACTGCGGTCGACGTGGCTGGTGAATTCCAGGTGGTAGTCGGTGCCCGGCAGTCCGACCATCACCCCGTCGTACCCGGCATGGTTCTCGAACCGATGCAGCTCGTGCAGCCCGAGCCCCTCGACGTAGAACCGAACCACCTCGTCGAGCTGATCGGTCGGGCGCGCGATCCGAACCTGCGCCACGCGTAGGGAGTCCGGCCAGGTCTGCGCATCCATACCTGAACGGTACGGGACGCCAGTGCAGCCGAGGTCGAGTCCAGTGAACGACGAAAGGGGTACACCGCAGCCGGTGTACCCCTTCGTCTTGTTCGCCTATTCCGCGCTAGCGGATGCTTCCAGAGCAGCCAACGCCCGCCGACGAACCCGGCGAGCCGCGGCAACCATGTTCCGCAACGAAGGCTCCAACTGCCAGTAGTGCCGAGTCTTGAGCCCACCGTCAGGATTGGCCCACAACCGTTGTGGCGTAACAGCATTCGCCGCCTGCGTGAGCAGTTCGTCGAACTCGTCGATATCGGGGATGCGTGCCGAACGGCTCTCGTACACACCCGGCCCCACGCCGTGGGTGAGTCCGTGGCCGGTGGACAGGTCCTCGGTGAGCGCCTCGATGACCCATTCGATGGAGCGGGTGGCCACGATCGCGGTGACGTCGGCGTCGAGTTGATCGATCGCGTCGACCACCTCGGTGCGGCCGGAATAGCCGATGTGCGTGTGGATTTGGGTGTCGGGGCGCACGCCGGAGGTGGCCAGCTTGAACGCGCCGACGGCCCAGCGCAGGTACTCTTCGCGGCCGCCGGGGCGGGCGGGGAGCAGTTCGCGGATGGCGGGTTCGTCGACCTGGATGATCGCGATGCCTGCCTTCTCCAGGTCGACCACTTCGTCCCGAATGGCAAGTGCCACCTGGTCGGCGGTCTCGTAGAGCGGCTGATCCTGGCGCACGAACGAGCGCGCCAACATCGTGACCGGCCCGGTGACCATGCCCTTGACCGGTTTGTCGGTCAGTGACTGCGCGTAGGCGGTCCATTCCACCGACATCGGCGCGGGCCGGGCCACGTCGCCGTAGACGATAGGCGGTCGCACGCAACGGGATCCGTACACCTGCACCCAGCCGAAGCGGGTGGTGGCGAAGCCGTCGAGCTGTTCGGCGAAGAACTGGATCATGTCGTTGCGCTCGTGCTCACCGTGCACGAACACGTCCAGGCCGATGTCTTCCTGCAGCGCGATCGTGGCTTCGATCTCGGCTTCGACCAGCTTGCGGTAGTCGTCGTCGGACAGCCGACCCGAGGCCACCTCGTGGCGGGCTTGGCGCAGCTTGGAGCTCTGCGGGAACGAGCCCAGCGTGGTGGCGGGCACCAGCGGCAGGTTCAACCGCTGCTGCTGCGCGGCCGCGCGCACGTCGTAGGGGGCGCGTTCGCGCATCTGCGGCGTCACCGCGTACACCCGCTGGCGCACCGCGTGCTTCTGCTTGAAGTGCACCTCGGTGGGCCGCTTGCGCCAGTTCTCCGAGGGGCCCTCGGTCAGGGCCTTCGCGAGCGAAACAACCTCGCCCACTTTCTGTTTCGCGAAGGCGAGCCGGTCGGCGACGTTGCCTTCGATGTCGTACTCGGCGAGCACGTCGTAGGGCACGTGCAGCAGCGTGGTGCCGGTGGACACCACCAGATCCGGGCACACCTCGGCGATCGAGTTCAGGTAGTTCAGCGTGACGACACGGTCCGCGCGCCACACGTTCTGACCGCTGATGACACCCGCGTAGATCCGCTTGCGCTTGATCCCCGGAATGGCCGCCAGTTCCTCGGGCTGCATCCGGTACGACGCCAGATCCAGGCCGATGGCCTCGACATTGCTGGCGGCCAGAATCCGCAGCGCCTCACCGAAGTCGCCGTACTGCCCGGTGACCAGGATGCGCGGGCGCAGCGGCGCCTTCGACAGCTGGGTGTACGCCTTCTCGAACGCGGCCAGTTCCTCGGGCGTGCGTTCCCCGGTGAAGCACGGTTCGTCCAGCTGCACGCAGGTCGACCCGCGCTTGGCCAGGATCGAGAACAGTTCCTCGTAGAACGGCAGCAGCTGGTCGAGCAGGCTCAACGTGTCGAACTCGGCCTCGCCCGGCACGTGCCCGGCCTTGGACAGCAGCAGCAGCGACACCGGCCCCAGCACCACCGGACGCAGTTCGATCCCGCGCTGCGCGGCCCGGTCCCACTCGTCGAGCAGGGCTTCGGGGTGCAGCGAGAACGTGGTGTCGGCGTCGAGTTCGGGCTGCCGGTAGTGGTAGTTGGTGCCGAAGAAACGCACCAGTTCCAGCGGCGGGGTGTCCGGGTTGCCGCGCGCCATCAAGAAGTAGAAGTCCAGCGGGTCCAGGCCCTCCTGGAACTGCTTGAATCGCGACGGCACCGCACCGAACAGCAGCGCGTTGTCGAGGATGTGATCGTAGAAGGAGAAGGTGTTGCCCGGCACCTGCGTGAGTCCGGTGGCGGCCAGCTCGTTGAACTGACGCTCCTGGATATCGCGGCCAACCTGGCGCAATTCCTCGCGTTCCATCGATCCGCGCCAGTACGACTCGAGCGCACGCTTGAGCTCTCGGTGCGGACCGATCCTCGGGTATCCGAGAACGCTCGACCCGAATCCATCGGTGACGTTGACCATGACCGCCGATACTCCCTTTCGATCACACGCTGCGCTCGACATAACACCGGATGCGCGAGCGCGTCCGGCTACAGCAGCTTAGGCCGCAACCCCGACCCTTCGCCGTTCCCCCTGCAAACACCCAGGAAAAGGCCGAAGGCCACCGGCATCGCGTCGCAGCTGATGTCGGTGGCCTCCGGGTAGCAAACTCTTATTTGCCGTACTGGTAGAAGCCGGCGCCGGTCTTCTTACCGAGCAGCCCGGCTTCGACCATGCGCATCAGCAGCGGCGGGGCGGAGTACAGCGGCTCCTTGAACTCGGAGTACATCGAGTCCGCGATCGACTTCACCGTGTCCAGGCCGACCAGGTCGGTCAGCGCCAGCGGGCCCATCGGGTGCGCACAGCCGAGCACCATCGCCTTGTCGACATCGTCCTTGGTGGCGAAGCCCGACTCGACCATGCGAATGGCCGAGAGCAGGTACGGCACCAGCAGCGCGTTGACCACGAATCCGGAACGGTCCGCCGAACGCACGATCTGCTTACCCAGGATCTCGGCGGCGAACTGCTCGGCGCGCTTGGCGACCGGCTCGCTCGTCTTCAGGGTGGTGACCAGCTCGACCAGCGGCAGCACCGGCACCGGGTTGAAGAAGTGCAGACCGACCACGCGCTCGGGGTTGGCGGTGGCGACGGCGATCTTCATGATCGGGATCGAGGAGGTGTTGGAGGCGAGCACGGCGTCGGGGTCGGTGACGACCTTGTCCAGCTCGGCGAAGATGGCCGTCTTGACCTCTTCGTTCTCGACAACGGCCTCGACCACCAGCTGACGGTCGGCGAAGTCGCTCAAATCGGAGGTGAAGCGCAGCCGCCATGCGGCCTGCTCCCGCTCACGCTCGGTGATCTTGCCACTGCTCACACCACGATCCAGCGAACGCAGGATGCGTGCGCGACCCGCGGCAGCGAGTTCACGGGTGGTCTCGTAGACGAGGACATCGACATGCGCGCGTGCGCACACTTCGGCGATACCAGCGCCCATCTGTCCGGCGCCGATGATGCCAACGCGCTGAATCTTCTCGCTGCTCACGTTCCGCTCCTGTACTTTTTGGCGGCTGGCGCCGGGTTTGCGACCCACAATATAGGGATGCCCTCCCCTGTCGGGGCTGATCGACAGGGGAGGGCGTACACCCCTACTACTGCAGAGGAATTGTGTTGCTAGTCAAAGCAACACGGGCGGATCAGTGGAACTGACCCTCTTCGGTGGAGCCCTTCAGGGCGGCGGTCGACGTGTTGGGGTCGACGGTGGTGGCGATGGTGTCGAAGTAGCCGGCACCGACCTCACGCTGGTGCTTGATGGCGGTGAAGCCACGCTCGGCAGCGGCCTTGAACTCGCGCTCCTGCAGGTCGACGAACGCGGTCATGCCCTCGCGAGCGTAGCCGTGCGCCAGGTCGAACATGCCGTAGTTGAGCGAGTGGAAGCCCGCCAGGGTGATGAACTGGAACTTGAAGCCCATCGCGCCGAGCTCACGCTGGAACTTCGCGATGGTCGCGTCGTCCAGGTGCTGCTTCCAGTTGAAGGAAGGCGAGCAGTTGTAGGCCAGCAGCTGGTCCGGGAACTCGCTGCGAACCGACTCGGCGAACTTGCGGGCGACCTCGAGATCGGGGATACCGGTCTCCATCCAGATGAGGTCGGCGAAGGGGGCGTAGGCCTTGGCACGCGCGATGCAGGGCTCGATGCCGTTCTTCACACCGAAGAAGCCCTCGGCGGTACGGGTGCCGTCCAGGAACTCACGGTCGCGCTCGTCCACATCGGAGGTGATGAGGGTGGCGGCCTCGGCGTCGGTGCGGGCGATGATCACCGAGGGCACGTCGGCGACGTCGGCGGCCAGACGCGCGGAGGTCAGGGTGCGGATGTGCTGCTGGGTGGGGATCAGCACCTTGCCACCGAGGTGGCCGCACTTCTTCTCCGAGGCGAGCTGGTCTTCCCAGTGCACACCGGCGGCGCCGGCCACGATCATGGCCTTCTGCAGCTCGTAGGCGTTCAGGGCGCCACCGAAGCCGGCTTCGGCGTCGGCCACGATCGGGGCGAGCCAGTTCTTGACGGACTCGTCGCCTTCGACCTTGGAGATCTCGTCGGCACGCGACAGGGCGTTGTTGATGCGACGCACGACCGCGGGAACCGAGTTCGCCGGGTACAGCGACTGGTCCGGGTAGGTGTGGCCGGACAGGTTGGCGTCACCGGCGACCTGCCAACCGGACAGGTAGATGGCCTTCAGGCCGGCGCGAACCTGCTGCACGGCCTGGTTGCCGGTGAGGGCGCCCAGCGAGTTGATGTAGTCCTCGTTGTTCACGAGGTCCCACAGGATCTCCGAACCGCGACGGGCGAGGGTGTGCTCCTCGACGACGTTGCCCTGCAGCTTGGAAACCTGCTCGGCGGAGTAGGTGCGGGTCAGGCCCTTCCAACGCGGGTTGGTGTCCCAATCCTGCTGGATTTCCGCTGCGGTCTTCGGGGTGCCGGGGAGAGACATCTCTTGACTCCACTTCCTCGTGTGGTCGGTACTCGCAGCAGTCGGCGTGCGAATCAACCGGCGGCTGAACGCTTTCGGTTGCACATCTCGTACTGCTGGAGCAATTTGCAGGCTTGCTAGGACTTACTAGGGCCCAAGGGGTGTACTTCCAAACAATGGCACACCCAGAAATGGCCGTCTACCTGTTGGTTGTGTGAATCTCAGCTAGTTTTGCAGGCCCGTTTGCTAACTTTGCGAAATTAGCGGGTTAATTGCAAGGGCCCCGCCTACCGAGGGGTAGTGCTGACCAGGAGTTTTAGCATAACGCTCGTACTGTTAGAGATCATCGGGTGGGCGAGCTCCGACACCCCCGACCCTTCCAGGGTGTGATCGGTTTCACCCACCACGCCGGACACGAACGGTGTGCGTGTCGTCACTCGTTTCGGTCACGGTGCGGGTAGCCCCCAGAAGTGGGTGCATCGCCTCGCATACGAGACACTCACCCCCGAGATGAGCGCGCCCAGATCCTGGACGCACGTCCATCAAGAAGGAAGAGTAGGTCCATGAGGATTTCGAGGATCGCGGCGACTTCGCTGATCGTGCTGGCCGCGACACTGAGCGTGGTGCCGGTGGCCGCCGCGCAGCCGGCAGGCACCGTCGTCGGCGTCGAGCCGCTGTCCGCCGCGGCGACCCTGCCCGGTTCGGCGAACGCGCAGCGCCTGCTCTACCGCTCGACCACCGCGAACGACCAGCCGACCACCACCAGCGCGGCCGTCTACTTCCCCGCGGGCGAGGCACCCGAAGGCGGTTGGCCGGTGATCGCGTGGGCGCACGGCACCGTCGGTCTCGGCGACGACTGCGCGTACAGCGTGGCGGGCCCCGCGGCCGTCGAGCGCGATTGGGCTTACCTGGGCACCTGGCTGGACCAGGGGTACGCGATCGTCGCCGCCGACTACGCGGGCCTCGGCGGTCCCGGCGAGCATCCGTATCTGAACGGTATCGCCGAAGCCCACAACGTGGTCGACGCGGTCAAGGCCGCGACCCAGCAGTACCCCACCCTGTCGAACAAGTGGGCCGTGGTCGGCCAGTCCCAAGGCGGCGGCGCGGCGATCACCACCGCCCGCTACGCCACCGAATTCGGCGGCCCCACACTGGATTACCGCGGCGCGGTAGGTACCGGTGTGCCCGCCTACATCGAAGACGTCATCCAACTCGTAGGCCCCGAAATGCCGCCGATCCACCTGAGCTCCCACCTCACGGCCTATGTCCTCTACATCCTCAGCGGCCTCCGAACCACCTACCCGCACCTGGACATCGACAGCTTCCTCACCGATTCCGGCCGCACCTGGCTGGCCCGAGCCCAAACCACCTGCATCACGCCCCTCGGCGACGAACTGTCCGCCACCGAACCGCCGGTAGGCAGCTTCTTCACCCGCCCCCTCGCCTCGATCCCCGACATCCACGGCCTGCTCACCACCTACATGGGCCTGCCCGAATCCGGCTACGACCGCCCACTTTTCATGGGCCAAGGCCTCTACGACACCGACGTGGTAACCCCCGAAACCCTCCGCTACGCCGCCGTCCTGGCAGCCAACAACCAACCCCTCACCTTCCACGCCTACCCCACCGACCACGACGCCACCGTCAACGCCTCCCTGGTCGATTCGGTGCCGTTCGTGCGGACCCTGTTCGCCTGAGCCGGTCCACACCGCCGGACCAACCGGCGTAATCGCCCACTTCGCCTTCAAAAAGTCAGAAAACTGATTCTGAAGCGGCCGATTGGGCGATTACGCCGGACTCACGCGCGATTCAGAGCGTGTGACACCCACGGGCATCCCCCAGCCCCGAGGTTTGCGTATCCGCCCCCGCTCGGGTCAGCCGCCAAGCGATTGCTCGCCCGCCGGGTGGACCTTGTGCCAGTGTTCGGCGATGTCGATGCGGCGGGTTATCCACACCTTGTCGTGGGATTGGACGTGGTCGAGGAAGCGTTCCAGGGCTGCGGTGCGGGCGGGGCGGCCCGCGATGCGGCAGTGCAGGCCGACGGAGAGCATTTTGGGGGCGCCTTCGGTGCCTTCCCGGTAGAGGACGTCGAAGGCGTCGCGCAGGTGGGCGTAGAACTCGTCGCCGTTGGCGAAGCCTGCCGGGGAGGCGTAGCGCATGTCGTTGGTGTCGAGGGTGTACGGGACTACCAGGTGGTTCTGGCCTCGGACTTCGGTCCAGTAGGGCAGGTCGTCGGCGTAGGAGTCGGAGTCGTAGACGAAACCGCCGTGTTCGACGACCAATTCGCGGGTGCGGGGTGAGTCGCGGCCGGTGTACCAACCGAGCGGCGCCGCGCCGGTGAGTTCGGTGAGGATGCGCACGGCCTCGGCCATGTCGGCGCGTTCGGTTTCCTCGTCGGCCAGCTGGTAGGACTTCCAGCGCAGTCCGTGGCTGGCGATTTCGTAGCCCAGTTCCGAAAAGGCCGCTACCGCTTCGGGATTGCGTTGCATGGCGTGGGCGACGGCGAAGATGGTGAGGGGGATGCCGCGTCGTTCGAAGGCGCGCAGTACTCGCCACAGGCCCGCGCGGGACCCGTATTCGTACAGCGATTCCATGCTCATGTGCCGGTTCGGGAACGCTTCGGCGGGCGTCATCTCGGACAGGAAGGTTTCCGAGTGTGGCGAGCCGTCGAGGACGTTGTTCTCCCCGCCCTCTTCGTAATTGAGCACGAACTGCACCGCGATCCGGGCGCCGCCGGGCCACTGCGGGTCGGGTGGGGTGGGGCCGTAGCCGATGAAATCGCGTGTCTCGGTCATGCGCTCAGCTCCCCGAACAGGCGAAGGCGGGCGAGGCCGCCGTCGGGGTAGATGTCCAGGCGCACTTCTTCCACCGAGGCGGCCGCGGGGGTCAGGGCGAAGCGGTGGCGGGTGTCGGGGAGCAGGTCAGTGCGTGGCATCAGCTCGACTTCTGTTCCGTCGCTGGCGAATCCGGTCAGCGAGGCCGAGCCGGGGCTGTTGCCGAGGAAGCAGGAGGTGTCGATCTCGGCGAGGCGGATCGCGCCGGGTCCGGCCAATTTGATGCGGACCCAGTCGTTTCCGTCGTCGCGGCGGCGCGAGGTCTCCCAACCGTCGCCCATTTCGCGGGCCAGGCCGGGGTACAGCATCTGGTTGGGCGAGCTGTAGAAGCGGTTGGAGCAGTCCAGCACGATCGCACCGTTTTCCAGCGCGGCCAGGTCTAGCGGGCCTAACCCGAGCAGCGCGGGGTCGGGGCGACCTTCACCGTGCACGCGCAACCGGGCAACGCCGCCGTCGGGGTGCATGGTGAGTTTCACATGGGTCCAACGGTTTTCGTCGTCGATGGCGAAGGGGTTGCGGCTGTCGCCCCCGACTTTCACGCGGTCGAGCAGGGTCACCCAGTCGGTGCGGGCGGCGATCTCCTCGGCGGGCGGATAACCCTCCACGACCAGCGCCGACAGCGACACCTCCGGCGGAAAGTTGCCCTTGAACCAGGCGGTGTCCACCACGACGCCACGAATCACGCCCGGCACACCCAGTCGCACGATGGCCGAGTCGTCGCCGGGCTTGCCACGGTGACGGCGGGTCTCCCAGCCGTCGTACACCTGGCCTTTGTGGCCGAAGGTCGACGGCTGATACTCCGACGGGCCAGGGCTGACCAGGTTCTCCTTCTCCGCGAAGAACTCGTCGTTCGCCCAGATCACCGAACCGCCGAGGGATCGAACCGCCAGGTCGGGTAGCAGCGTGAAATCGTCGCCGCCGGGGTGTGTGCTCACCGTGTCTCCTCTGCTCGGGTGCGCGCGAACTATCCGCTGTGCACCCCGTTGTGTACTGCTACTGCTGTCGCCGCGCGCCCGGCTGGATTCACTATCGCGTCGTCATACCTCCATGGTGCGACATCGGCCGAAGCCGGACCTGTTCGACCACATCACGGCGCCTGCGGTGGGGTGCGCCGAGCGACCAGCGCCTCGAGCACGGGAACGGTGAGTTCCGGTGCGCGCGCGACCAATTCGTCGTCGGTGGTCGCCCCGCAGCGCAGTCCGCGCAGGACCGTGGTGGCCAGCGCTTCCGCGGTGGCGGGCTCGTCGACAACGCCGCCGGAGCGGCGATCGAGGTAGGCCTGCAGGCGCGGCACGGCCACGTCGGTGGCGGTGCGGAAGAAATCGTAGGTGGCCAGCCAGCGGGTGACCAGGTGGCCGGGGTGCATGTCCCAGCCCTGGTAGTAGCCGCGACGCAGGGCGCGTTCGACCAGGCGGTGGTGGTTGCGGAAGGCGCCTTCGGGGTCGACGTCGGGGGTGATCTGAGTGGACCCGTCGCAGATCCAGACGCCGGTTTGCGCGGCCGCGACCTGCATGACGGACTTGGCGAAGTCGGCGGCCGGGTGGTCGAGGGTTTGGTCGGTGGCGGCGATGCCGCAGGCGGCGGTGTAGTCGTAGGTGCCGAAATGCAATGCACTGCAACGGCCCTCGGCAAGGTGGATCATCTTGGCGATAGGGGCGGTGCCGTCGGGGGCGATGATCGCCTGCGGGCTCTCGATCTGCAGTTCGAAACGCAGCGAGCGATCAGGCAGGCCGTGAGCGCGCTCGAGACCAGTGCACAGATCGACGAGTGCTGAAACCTGTTCGGCCGCACGGATCTTCGGCACCGTGAACACGAACCCGGGCAGAACGCCACCCGCCCCGTCGAGAACCAACTCCAATGTGCGCAGTGCGCGCCGCCGCTCGTTCGCCGCCAGCCCCTTGGTGCGAACTCCGAATGACTCAGGCGCACCGGGCTTTCCGGCCCACGCAGCCAAAGCTTCGCCCGCAGCGGTTGCCGCCGCGTCCTCTACGTCATCGGCCCGGAATCCGTAACCGTCTTCGAAGTCGATGCGCATGTCCTGCACCGGCGAATCGGTGAGACGGCGGCGGACGGCGGGCAGGGCACCGGTCGCGTCGAGACCGACGAGGAAGTCGGCGTGTCGATGCAGCAGGTCGAGGGCCGTGGCGCCCCATTCGGCGGGGGTGTCAGCGCTGGCGCGGTCGGCGGGCACGTACGCGGTGTGCACGGGCTGCACCCGGTCACCCGCTCCGGGATAGCGCACGCGCAGTTCGGCGTCGACGGAGTCGAGCACGGAATCGATCCGAGCCCGAATGTGTTCGGGGATACGGGTATTCACCCGGCGGTTCCTTCCTGGATGGTCCGCCACACACGGTCGGCGGTCATCGGTAATCGGTTCGGGCGGGCGCCGACGGCGTCGCGGATCGCGTTCGCCAGGGCCGGTGCCACCGGGTTGTAGGGGGACTCACTCATCGATTTGGCACCCAGCGGGCCCAGTTCGTCACTGGTTTCGGCAAAATAGACCTCGGTGCGGGGCAAATCCGCGAACTGCGGGATGTGATAGTGCCGCAGTGTCTTGGTGGTCACGATGCCGTTCTCGGACCGCATGTCCTCGTAGAGGGCAGTTCCGAGGGCCTGCGCGACGCCGCCTTCGACCTGCCCGCGCAGCTGGACCGGGTTCAGCACGGTACCCGCGTCGGCGACCTGGATCGACTGCAGAATCTTCACCACGCCGGTCGACGGCTGCACCGCGACCCGGAACGCGTGGACGTTGAAGCTGACCGAGCGTGGGGTGCCCGCATGGGTGCCGTGGGCGAGGAGTTCGCCGTCGGCCAGCAGTTGGGTGGCGGTGATCAGCTCCGCGCCGCAGCGCACGCCGCCGGCTTCGAGCAGACAGTCGCGTTCGGGATGACCGCTGACCTTCGCGGCCCTGGCCAGCAGCATCGCGTGCAGTTCCAGCGCCGCCGCGTAGGAGGCTTTGCCCGCGACCATCGTGCCGGTGGAGCCGAACGCGCCGGTGTCGTGGCCGACCAGGTCGGTATCGGACTGGCGAATGATGATCCGTTCGGCGGCGGTGGCCAGCGCCGTTGCCGCGAGTTGGGCGTGCACGGTGGTGGTGCCGTTGCCGAATTCGGCTGTCCCGACGCTCATTTCGTAGCGGCCGTCCGGCAGAAGTCGTGCGGTCGCATCGGCGTGGTGTCCGTTCGGCGGGACGGTGGCGATCATCGCGACCGCCATCCCTTCGCCCACTTGCCATTCCGCGCTCGGTGCCTCGGCTCCGTTTCCTCGCCGCAGGGCGTGCTGGGCGGTATCGAGGCACTGGTCGAGACCGTAGCTGCCGAAAGTCAGGTCTGATTCGTCGATTTCGGCGCCGGTGAACTGGTCACCGGGGATCACCACGTTGCGGCGACGGAATTCGAAGGGGTCGATGTCGAGTTCGCGGGCGAGTTCGTCGATGGCGGATTCGACGCCGAAGCTCACCTGGCCGAGGCCGTAGCCGCGGAAGGCGCCGGAGGGAATGTTGTTGGTGTACACCGCTTGTGCGTCGACGCGTTTGTTCGGGCAGCGGTAGACGGCCACGGATTCGCCGACGGAATGGAACAGCACGCCCGCGCTGTGGTTGCCGTAGGCGCCCGCGTCGGCGAGGACGTCGACCGAGAGGGCGGTGAGGATACCGGACGCGTCGGCGGCCGCGGTGACGGCTACGCGCATCGGGTGACGGCAGGTGGCCGAGGTGAATTCGTCGGTGCGGGTGAACTCGTATTGCACCGGGTGGCCGGTGCGTAGAACGGCCAGTGCGATGAGGTCTTCGGCCAGCATTTCCTGCTTGGCGCCGAAGCCGCCGCCGAGACGAGTGGCGAAGACTCGCACGCGGTCTCGGTCGAGGCCGAAGACGTGGCACAGTTCGTCGCGCACGAGGAACGGGACCTGGGTGCTCGAGCGGATGACGAGCCTGCCTGCGTCATCGAACCAGCCGATGCCGCCGTGGGTCTCGAGGTGCACGTGCTGCACGCGCGGCGAATTCCACACGCCACTCACCACTTTCGCCGCCTGTTCGAGACCGGCGTCGAAATCACCGATACCGCCGTGGATCTCGGCGATCAAGTTGCGTTCGGGATCGGCGATACGTGCCGACTCCGGCTTGTCGCCGTGCAGCTTCGGCGCACCCTCAGCGAGCGCGGCCTCAGGCTCGAATACCACTGGCAAAAGCTCATATTCGACGGACAAAGCCCGCACCCCAGCCCGCGCGGCATCGAGGGTCTCCCCCACGACCGCGGCCACTCGCTGACCCACGAACCGCACGGTGGTATCGAGCACGAACGTGTCGTCGGGATCGTCCTGCCGCAGTTCGTGTCGGGCCGTGGAAAACGCCGTCTTCGGCGCATCCCCCTGCGTCAACACCGCACGCACGCCCGGAACAGCCTGCGCCGCAGCCACATCAATGGAAACGATCCGTGCGTGCGGATGCGGACTGGTCAGCACCGCCAGATGCCACGGCGCCGTCGGCGGCATCTGCTCCCCCGCCCCCGGCACCACATCCATGGTGAACGCTTCCCCACCCCGCACGATCCGCGACCCCGCAGGAGCCCGAACCCCGTCCCCGATCTGCCCGGCCCCATACTTGCGCCGCATCACCCCACCGACCCGTGACTCCACGGCCGGCGTTTCACCGCACGAGGTTCCTCCGTGCGCAGCCGAGTCGGTTTCACCAGTTGTGCACAGCGATGCACAGGGCGCGGCGAGCGAATCGGCAATCGACCGGTACCCCGTGCACCGGCACAGGTTCCCCTTCATCAACTCGGCCCGCTCGGCACCGGTGACGTCCTGCGCCGACAGGTTATCCACAGCAGTGTCGGCCCTACCCGCAGCCAACCCGGACGCCGTCACCACCATGCCCGCCGTGCAGAACCCACACTGAAATCCAGCGTTCTCCACAAAGCGCCGCTGCACAGAATTGGGTCCGTCGCCGTCGCCCAATCCAGCCGCCGTAGTCACCGAACGGTCGGCGGCACGGTGCGCCGGAATCAAGCAGGAATGAACCGGCTCGCCATCGAGCAACACCGAGCAAGCACCGCAATCCCCTGAGTCACAACCCTTTTTGACCGCCAGCTCGCCGTGTTCCCGCAGGACTGTGCGCAGGCACTGGCCGGGGCGGGCGTCGACTTCGGCCGAGACGCCGTCGATATCCAGCCTCATAACCGCGCCCCCCGTAACTCGGCAGCCACTTCGGCAGCCAGCAGCCCGGTCACATGCTCACGCCAGTCCGGCGCACCGTGCGGGTCGTCGAACCACACGTCGGCATCGATGTCGGCCAGCGCATCGTTCAGGTCGGAATCGGAAGGGGGAAAGTCGAAGTCGAGCACAATCGGCCGCACGGTAGATGCGGTGATCGTGATCGCACACCGGCCGTCAGCCTCGCGCCTACCCATCACCACAGCCCCGGACCGACCGAGCGGAGCAAGCGCGATCTTCCGAAAACTGGTCTGCGCCACCAGACTCGCCATCGGCACCACAAAGGAACGAACGACAGCACCTGCGGCCAGCACGTTATCCCCAGGCCCAGTCACGAAGTCACGCAGCACAATTCGCCGCTCACCACCACCACGCGGCCACACCACCGCGGTCGCATCCAAAGCCACCAGCGCACCCAGCACCGCCCCGGCTGGCAAAGACAGACACACATTCCCACCAACAGTGGCCGTCCGCCAGATCTTGTGCGAAGCCAACAGCGCCCGACAAGCCTGCGCGAACAAAGCGGTCCCCGGCCATTCCTTCCGCAACACAGCCGACCCGAGTTCTCGCCCAACCCGCGCACCGGCGAACTCCGCCAGCGTGCACGTCGCCGCGATCTCCAACCCCTGCGCGGTCGCCGTCAGCGGCGCCCATCCCAGCGTGGTGATGTCGACCAACCGGTCGAGATGATCGTGCGGTTCGGAGAACAAGAAGGTGCCGCCCGCCAGCACCGCACTACCCGCCCCGACCTGCGCCAAATCGGCGCGTTCGCGGGCGAGAACCACCTCGGAAACAGTATCCAGATCCACGTTCACCTCGCTACCCTCTCCGGCCACAGTAGGGGCCGGGAGTTGCCACGATGTTGCACGAAACCCGCGCCAGATTGCGCCGCGGTTAACCCGGTGTACGCCCTCCAGTGTGCGCCGATCCGAACAAAACCGCAGTTCAGCACGCCGCACGTCGACGGCGTCGCGGACGCGCGCACGCGCCGACACCATCAGCACCCACCCAGAAAGATCGCGCTCACGCACCGGCCAACAGCGTCGCCTGCGCCTGAGCCACATCGGCGCCGACCGCCGCTTCGTCCACGGTCAACACCACATCGTCGCGAACAACCTCGCGCCCGTTCACCAACAGCGCGGCCAACGGCGGCGCCGACCCGAGAACCAACGCCACCACCGGATCCTCGATACCGGCATGCGCGGCGGTGTCGAGGCGCCACAGTGCAAGATCCGCCAACTTGCCCGGCTCGATCGACCCGATCTCCTCGGCCCGCCCGAGCACCCGAGCTCCACCCATGGTCGCCAACTCCAACGCGGTCCGCACCGTCATCGCCCGCGGCCCACCGACCGCCCGCGCGTACAGCAGCGCATTGCGCGGTTCCTCGATCATCGAACTCGACTCGTTACTGGCCGCACCGTCGACGCCGAGCCCGACCGGAACCCCCGCCGCCACCAGGTCAGCCGTGCGCGCGATCCCCGCCCCCAACCGCCCGTTCGACGTCGGGCAGTGCGCGATCCCGGTCCCGGTCCGCGCCATCGCCGCGATCGCCGGATCGTCGAGATGCACGGCGTGCGCGTACCAGACGTCGTCGCCCATCCACCCCAGCTGCTCCATGTACTCAGCAGGCGTGCAGCCGAACTTGTCCTGACAGAACTCCTGCTCATCCAGCGTTTCCGCGAGATGCGTATGCAACCGCACCCCCGACGAACGCGCCAATGCAGCGGACTCGCGCATGAGATCGGCAGTCACCGAGAACGGCGAGCAGGGCGCCAGCGCGATCCGCACCATCGAATCGAACGACGGGTCGTGCCAGTCCGTAATCGCCGCAGCACTGGCCGCGAGAATGTCGTCGATGGACTCGACCACATTGTCCGGCGGCAACCCACCCTTGCTCTGCCCCAGGTCCATCGACCCGCGTGCCGGATGGAACCGCAGCCCGACGTCGGCCGCCGCCCCGATCTCCGCCGCGAGCAGATCACCGCCCCCACGCGGGAACAGGTAATGGTGATCCGACGACGTCGTGCACCCACTGCGCGCCAGCGACACCAGCGCGCCGGTGGCCGCCGTGCGCACCGACTTCTCGTCGATGCGCGCCCACACCGGGTACAGCGTGGTCAGCCATTCGAACAGGGTGTTGTCCGCGGCCAGCCCGCGGGTGATCCACTGGTACAGGTGGTGGTGGGTGTTGACCAGACCGGGCGTGAGCACACACCCGCGCCCGTCGATCCGCGCCACCTCCGGCCCGAACTCCGGCGGCACACCTTCGCCGACCGCGTCGATCCTGTTGCCCCGCACCGTGACCCAGCCGTCGCGGTACTCGGTGCCCGCCGCGTCGACGGTCACCACCGCGCACCCGTGGATCAGCAGATCGGGCGCACTCACGGCTGCCACGCGATCCCCGCATCGGGTGCGTCCGCACGCTCCAACGTGGCGTGGATCGAACCGTAGGGACGGTCGGCGGCCCAGAACACCTCACCGGCGTTCTCGATCTCGAACTGCGCCAGGTCGTAGTCGAAGTGGTGCTTGTTCGGCGCCGAAAGGCGGATCTCGGCCAGCATCGGAAAACGTTCCAGCACAGCCGTTCCCATCGCGTACAGCGTCTGCTGCAGCGCCTTGGAATAGGTGGTCGCGAACAGTTCCAGCAGCGTGGCGCGGATCCCCGCGTACACCTGATCCCAGTCCACGCCGTCGATCTCGGCGAACCGCCACTGCACCACCAGCGCACTGGCCAGCACGCGATCGTTGGTGGGCGCCAAAGTCGTGTACTCGTCGGTGAGGAAGTCCGCGAACTCCGACCCGGTCGACTTCAGCAGCACCAGGTCCTTGATCCCGCCGATCACCCAGGTCTGCTGCTGGTCGCCCTTGCCCGACACGGTCACCGCGGCGGTGCGCACCTCGGGCCCCTGCCGCACCCAGGTGTGGTCGTGCTCGCTGCCGTCGATCGAGACTCGCTGCCACCCATAGGAATCCACGTCGATCCGCGCGCTGGACACCGGGTCGACCGTGTCGACGAAGTGCTTCGCAAGCGCCATCGCGTACTCCTCGATGGTGTCCAGGCCCGGCTTCTTCGCATACACGAACGCCGTGTGTTTCTGGGTGTCGGTGGGCAGCACGTGACGCTGGTCACCGTCGGTGTAGGCCGCCTCGAAATCGCCGCGCAGGGCGGTCGACACGTTCACGTCGCGGATCTCGTGACGCGCGTTCTCCTTGTAGAAGCGCACCACCCGATTCTCGGCCTTGCCGTAGCGGTTATCGGTCAGCACGATCGGACCACTCAGTGCCATGGTCAGCTCCCTCGGTAGGTGGAATAGGCGAACGGCGAAAGCAGCAGTGGCACATGCAGATGCGCCTGCTCACCCACCGTGAAAGTGACACAGACCTCCGGGTAGAAGGTCTCGGTTCCCTGTGCGGCGAAGTAGCTGCCGGTGTCGAAGAACAAACGGTAGTCGCCCGGATTCAGGCCCGCGGCAAGTTCTTTCACGCGGCCGTCGGCGTCGGTGAGCGCCTCGGTGAGCCGGTCGTCGCCCCGAGTCAGCCACACAGCCACCCCCGCGGCGGGCACCCCGCTCACGGCGTCGAGCACGTGCGTACTCAGGCTGGTCATGCCACCACCTGCGCCAGTCGCAACGCGTTGATCTTCGCCAATTCGGTTCGCATGACGTGCCTTTCGGTCGAAGGGTCGTTGTCCAGGCGCGCGCGCAATACCGCGAGCAGCTCCTCGCCGCTGCGCCCGGCCGCACAGACCAGGTAGATGTGCCCGAACTTCGCCTCGTAGTCCAGGTTGCCCTGCGCTAGCCCGGCCCGCACGTCATCGCCGGAGACGCCCGCCTGCTCGCGCGCCGAGGCCGCCGAGGTCGGCCGGTCGCCGATGCGCGGATGCCCGGCCAGCGCCTGGTCGATGTCGGCATCGTCCAGAGCCTCCAACGCCGCATCGGCCGCCTCCAACAGCGATTCCGTGCTCGCATACGGGCGCGCGGCCGCGATCGCCCGTGCCCAGCGTGGCGCGGAGCAACAGGCAAGCAACGCCTGTTCGGCAGCGTCGGCGGGCAGTTTGTTGAAGCCCGCCAGGCCGATCCCTTCGCTTGTCATCGGTCCAGCATCGCGCGATCCCCGCCCTGTCGCCACCGATGTGCAATCCATCACGTCGGCGTGTCGTCGTCGCCGAGCCGCCCTGCCGTAATCGACCCGCAACATAACGTCATTACCTTCGCTCACATGCCCTCAGCCGACCCCGCCGCGCACTCCTCGTGCACGGGCTTCGTCCTCGCGGCCGGTGCCGGAACGCGCTACGGCAAACCCAAGGCACTCGCCGAGAACGGCACCTGGTTGCGCTCGGCGATCACCGCCCTGCGCGACGGCGGTTGCGATCGGGTGATCGTGTTGCTCGGCGCGACCGGACCCGATCCGACCGCGGTCGCCCTACCCGCCGACACCGAGTGGTTGTGGGTCGCGGACTGGGCGACCGGACTGTCCGCGACGGTGCGCGCCGCACTGCACGCGGCGAACTCGCGCTACGTGGCGTTCCTGCCCGTCGATATCCCCGATATCGGACCCGATGTCGTCGCCCGCGTGCTCGCCGCGGCCCGTTCGAGCCAGAGCGGACTCGCACGTGCTGTGTTCTCCGACACACCTGGGCATCCCGTTGTGATCGAGAACAAGCACTGGGAAGCCATTTCGGAGTTATGCGCAGGCGATATGGGGGCCAGTTCCTATTTGTCCGGTCGACAGGATATGGTGTGCGTCACGTGCGACGACTTGGCGGCAGGGAACGATCGCGATTTCCCAGAGGTCGGCGCACGATGATCGGAGATTTGAGATATGCGCGATATCGTTGATGACCTTCTGAGAGTGTGGCATTCGGGCCGCACGGGCGGCCTGGCCACCGTGGTCCGCACCATCGGTACCAATTCCCTGCCCATCGGCTCGTCGATGCTGGTGACCCCCAATGGTGGTGTCTTCGGATCCATCGCCTCGGGTCGACTGGAAGAGACCGTCTACGAGGCGGCGCTGGAAGCGGGCCGCACCGGCATCCGGCAACTGCGTCGCTACAGCATGCTCACCGGCCTGGAATCCAGCGCCGACGACGGCACGCTGGTCGACATTTTCGTCGAGCCGTTCTCCTGCCGCGATTTCCCCGAATTCCCCACCATCGCCGCCGACATTCAGGCCCATCGCCGGGTCACCGTGTTCACCGTGGTGTGGAATCAGGACCCCGACGTCATCGGCCAGCATCTGGTCACCGATCGCAAGCACGCCACCGAGCTTGTCGCGCTGCCCGAATCGGACCTGTTCGTCGCCTCGTACTGCCCGCCGCCGCGCCTGATCATCTTCGGCGCCAACGCCTACGCGGCCACCCTGGTGGCGCAGGCGCGGATGATCGGCTACCGGGTCAGCATCTGCGATTCGCGCCCCGAATTCGCCGATCCGAACTCGTTCCCCGGCGCCGAAGTGGTCGTGGACTGGCCGCACCGCTACCTCAACACCCTCGCCGCCGCCGGCGAGATCGACAGCACCACCGCGATCGTGGTGCTGGCCAACGAGCCGCGCTTCGAGATCCCGCTGCTCACCGTGGCATTGCGCCAGCCCGAGCTGGGTTACCTTGCGGCGCTTGGCACTCCCGCCGACCAGGCACGTCGCCTGGACGACCTGCGTGCGGGTGGTTTCGACGAAGCGACCCTGTCGCGCATCCACGTGCCCGCCGGCCTGGAATCGGGTCCGCGCACACCGGCCGAGACCGCGGTGTTCATCACCGCCGATTTCCTCGCCTCGCGCGCGGGCCTGCGCCTTGCGGCCCACCGCGACTACGGCTCTCCTGCCGCGGTAGGTATGGCGATTTAGGCGATGTGAATTGCCGAAGCCGGCGTCGCGAAGTTCGCGACGCCGGCTTCTGTGTTCCTACTTCAGGCCCGGGTTCTCGGCGTAGACCTCACGCAGGATCGACAGGTCGAACAGCTGCTCGGCCTTGATGTCGATCTTGGCGGTGCGCAGCGCGGCGATGTTCTGCTCGATCAGCGCGTCGGACATCGACAGCAGACCGTCGGACTTGGTCCCCGCGGACACGACCAGGTCGTTCTGCGCGGTGGCCTCCAGGGTCTGCTCGGCCACATCCAGTTTCAGGTCCTTGCCGTAGACCTCCACGGCCAGGCGCGCGGACTCCGCCGGGCTGGCGACAGCGTCCTTCCAGCCCTTGATCTCCGCGATCAGGAATGCCTTGAGCTTGTCGCGCTCGTTGTCGATGGTGTTCTGGCTGACGGTCAGCGTCTCGGCCACCAGCGGCAGGCCGTAGTCGGCGAACAGGAAGTTCGTGTTGGCGAAGCCCTTGGCGGCCAGGGTGATCGGCTCGTTGGTCACGTAGCTGACCCAGCCGTCGACCTCGCCGTTGGCCAGCGGAGTCGGATCGAACTGCGCGGGCACCACGGTCACGTCGCCGGGGTTGATGCCGTTGGCGGCCAGCAGCGCGCTGAAGATCAACTGGTTGGTGTCCTGCACGCCGATCTTGCGGCCCTTCATGTCCGCGGGCGTGCGGATCGGCTTGCCCGCGGAGCTGACGATGGAGAACGGGTTCTTCTGGAAGGTCGCGCCGACGATCTTGGCGGGCAGGCCCTCGAGCACGGCGGGGGCGGTGGTCTGCGGGGCGGAATAGCCCAGCCAGATCTTGCCGGTGTCCAGGCCGGCTTCCACCGAGGTCGAGGCCGCACCACCCGCGACGAGGTCTACCGCACCGAATCCCGCATCCTTGAAATAGCCCTTCGAATCCGCGAAATACTCACCCGCGAATTCGATGTTCTTGATCCAGGACAACTGGATAGCGACCTTGCCGTATTTCGAGCCGTCGTCGGTCGAACCGTTCGAGGAGGTACCCGAACCACCGCCGCAGGCGGCGAGCAATCCGGCGCCGCCGAGTGCGGCGCCGGTCAGTGCGGAATAGCGGAGAAAGGAACGACGGTCGATATTGTTCATAGCGCGAATGTAGATTCGCAAAGTTTCGTTCTCTTTGCCGCGATATTGCGGCTGGTGCCGCGGTTCTCGGCGCTGAACTCCACCTCTTCCCTCCCTCCGGGCACTCCTTCGTCGCACCCTCCAGTCAGTCCATCGGCGGAGGCGCGCCGAGAACGGATCGTGGTATTACGATCCCGCTTTCGGCCCGAATCGGGCGAGCACCAGGTTCTCGATCACGCCCACGATCGCGTACAGCAGCACCGACACCACCGTGACGACCACGATCGATGCCCACAGCCGGTTGTACTGGAACATCGGAATGGCGCGCACCAGGCTCGCGCCCAATCCTGTTCCACTGCCGAGCCATTCACCCAGCAGCGCGCCGATCAGCGCACCCGGAACCGAGACCCTGGCCGCGGCGAACACCGACGGCAGCGCGGCGGGGATCGCGACCATGCGCAGCCTGGTCCATCGTGACCCGCCATAGGCGGTCACCAGTTCCATTGCCTGCCTTGGTGCTTCGCGCAGTCCGGTCATGATCATCACCAGGGCGGGGAAGAACACCACGATCGCCGTCAGCACGGTCACGCCCGCGGTGCCACGTCCGAAGACCAGCACGACAATCGGACTCAGTGCCACCAGCGGCACCGAGCGCAGCAGCATCGCCACCGGCATAAACGTCTGTTGCACAGCGGAATACAGCACGAACATCGCCGCGACACCGAGTGCGCCGAACATGCCGACCAGGAAACCCGATGCCGCGTCACCGAGGGTGATCGCCAGGTCGTCGAAGATCGCCTGCCGCGCGTTGGGCGCACCGGCGGAGGTCACCAGGTAGGTCCACACGTCCGATGGCGTCTTGCCCACCCGCGGTCCGATCTGCGGGAACATGCGAAGAAACAGCGTCCAAATGACGAGGAGCAGGATCAGCGAAGTCGCCAGCGGCAGCAGGAAACGGCCGATCCGGCGCAGAACTGTGGTTGTCATCGTCCCTCTTCCGCGGTCGCCGTCCACGGCGTGACCAGTCGTGCGACACCCGCCACCAGCAGGTAACCCAACCCCGCCAGGGCCGCGGCGGCCAGCGCCATGCCCCAGGTGCGCGGCACGTTGTACGCGGTTTGCGCGGCAGTCAAAGCGACCCCGATACCGCTGTCGACACCGCCGAGATACTCACCGATGATCGCGCCGAGCACCGCCGACGGCGCGGCGATCTTCAACGCCGCGAACGTATTCGGCAGTGCCGCAATGGCTTGCACCCGGTACAGCTGCTGCCAACGCCCACCGCCGTAGGCGCGCACCAGATCCAGACTCGCCGGATCGGCCGAACGCAACCCGCTCACCGCACCGACCATCGTGGTGAAGAAGCAGTACATCGCGGCCAGGAACACCGTCGGGGTGCGCCCGCCGAAAACCACCAGAATGATCGGGCCCAGCGCCACCAGCGGCGTGCAGTAGCTCAGGATCGCCAGCTGGGTGGCCAGCGGTTCGATGCGCGGCACCAGCATGATCAGCGCCGCGATCCCGATCGCCAGCACGTTCCCCCACAGGAAGCCCTGCAGCGCGCCCATGGCGGTGACCTGGAAGTTCGGTCCGTACAGCCCCCACCCGTCCGACCACATGGTGGACAGCACGACCCACGGTGTGGGAATCGTCCCACCCGCAACTCCGGCGGCAGCCATACCCCACCACAGCGCGATCAACGCCACGATGCCCAGCGCCCCCGCAGCCCGGCCCATGCCGATGCGCCCGGCGATAGCCGTACTCATGCCACCCCACCCCGCCCGAACAGCAGTTCAGAAAGGTAATCGCAGAGCTTGTGGAATTCCGGCGTCCGCATCATCTCGGGCGTGCGCGGCCGCGGCAGGTCGATCTCGACCAGTTCCAGCACCCGCCCCGGTCGCGGACTCATCACCGCGACCACATCGGACAGGAACACGGCTTCGCCGATGCCGTGCGTGACCATCAGCGTCGTGGCGGGCTTCTCGGTCCAGATCCGCAGCAGTTCCAGATTCAGCCGCTGCCTGGTCATGTCGTCGAGAGCACCGAAGGGCTCGTCCAGCAGCAGCACCGACGGCTGCACCACCAGCGCCCGCGCGATCGAAACCCGTTGCCGCATACCGCCGGACAACTGCGCGGGCTTGGCCTTCTCGAACCCTTCCAACCCCACCAGCGCGATCAGTTCCGCGATCCGCTCGGGTTCGGCGGGCAGCCCCGCCACCTGCAACGGCAGCGCGATATTGGATTCCACGCTGCGCCACGGCAGCAGTGCCGAATCCTGGAACGCGATTCCCAACTGATGGCCGCCGCGCAATTGTTCGGGGGTCATGCCGTTGATCCGCGCGGTGCCCGCGGTGGGATCGTCGAGGCCGGCCAGAATCCGCAGCACCGTGGATTTACCGCAGCCCGAGGGGCCCAGCAGTGACAGGAATGCGCCGTGCGAAGTATGCAGGTCGACCGAGTCGAGTGCGTTGACGGTGGTGCGGCCGACCTTGAACGTCTTGCTCAAACCGCTGATCTCGATCCCGGTGGTCACGCTACCGGGGATTTCCTTACCCATGCTCGTCACCATAAGAGCGGCCGGTTGCGGGGGCATTTCCTGATCGCGGCTTGTATTGCGCTGCCGTTAACCGACACGCCAGCAAACTTCCAGCGTGCTCGAGGTCACCGTAGAAAGTTGAATCAGTAACGATTCTGTCTCGTGAGAGGACATAGACTATCGGAGGATCTGACAGCCCATTGGGGGTCGAGCACATATGCTGCTCGACGACCGGGGAAGCACTGCGATGACGTGCCCGACAGGGCCGTGGACTGGGACCGACTTTTCGATGAAGCTTTCTGCACTACGTACCGTGGCCGGGCTGCGTACCACCGCCATGGCTCTGACCGCCGCGTTGTCGGTGGCCGTTGTCGCCGGTGGCGCCGCGTCCGCCGCACCTGAGAAGGCCTCGGCCGTGTCGTCCATCGTCAAAGACGGACGCGTGTGGCACCTGAAGGTGTACTCGGCGGCGATGAAGCAGGACATCACCATCGACGTGCAGCGTCCCGTGGACGAGTCCAAGCCCGCCCCCAACTTCTACATGCTCAACGGTCTCGACGGCGGCGAAGGCTCCGCGAGCTGGGCCGCGCAGACCCAGGCGCTGGAATTCCTCGCCGACAAGCAGGTCAACGTGATCCAGCCGATCGGCGGCCGCGGCAGCTACTACGCCGACTGGAAGCAGGCCGACCCCAAGCTGGGCCTGAACAAGTGGAGCACCTTCTTCACGCAGGAGCTCCCGTCGCTGCTGGACGGCGCCCTGAACTCCACCGGCCTGAACTCGCTGGCCGGCCTGTCCACCTCCGGCACCTCGGTGCTGCAGCTGGCCGAGGCCAAGCCGGGTCTGTTCAAGTCCGTGGCCGCCTACAGTGGCTGCGCGCAGATCGCCGACCCGCTGGGCAAGCAGGCCGTGAAGTTCTCCGTGGAGACCTGGGCCGGTGGCAAGACCGTGAACATGTACGGCCCGGACAACGATCCGGCGTGGGTCGAGAACGACCCGGTCATCAACGCCGAGAAGCTGCGTGGCACCAACCTCTACATCTCCAGCGGTAGCGGCATGCCCACCAACGCCGACGCCGCGTACTACCTCAACGGTTCGCCCGGCCCGATGGGCGTGATCAACCTGGGTCTCGGCATCGGCATCGAGGCCGCCACCAACGCGTGCAGCCAGAACCTGAAGGCCAAGCTGGACTCGCTGGGCATCCCCGCGACCTACCAGTTCACCCCGATGGGCACGCACTACTGGCCCTACTGGGAGCAGGCACTGCACGAGTCGTGGCCGCTGCTGGCCGCCGGCATGGGCATCTGATTTTCCCCTGAAACGGGAGGCATCCGAACTGGATGCCTCCCGTTTTCTATGTGGGGACGATCGCGGTGCGCACGGTGAGTCCGGACCGAATGAAGTAGGCGATCTCGTCGCAGATCTCGTCGACCGAGATCGCGTCACCGGGCACCGTGGCGTGCACCATTTCCTGCGCCAGCGAATTCACCGCGCCGATCACCGCCAGCCCGAACAGGTGCAGGCTGCGCGATTCCGCTTCGCCGCGTTCCGCCGCACGTTGGGCTTCGCGAGTCAGCAGCGTGGAAATGGACCGCCGTTGCGCGCGTCGCCACTCCTCCACCACCGGGCTCACACCGACGACTTCGACATAGAAAACGCGGGCGGCGCGGCGATCCCGACAGGTCACCGCGAGAAACGCACGGAAACTTTCCACCACGCGCACCACCAGTGGTTGTTCGCTGGTGCGTTCCAATGCTTCGTCCAGGCGTCGCAGTGCCGCGGCGTTCAATCGGTCCACCAGTGCGATCAGTAATGCCTCACGGCTACCGATGTCTTCGTAGAAACTGCGCGTGGACACATTCGCGGTGGCACACAGTCGTTCGATCGAGGTCGACGAATATCCCTGGGTGCCGAATAGTTCCAGGGCCGCGTCGGTCAATCTGTTGCGGCGTAGCGCTACTCGCTGCTGGCGCGACAATCCACCGTAACTACGACCACTATCGGTTACATCCACACGCCGAACCACGGATGCATGCTAGCGCGCATTTCCCGCACAGCCAGGCGATTCGCCATTGTCGAAAAAGGTTGCGGTTCAATTCTGTTCGGCGGTGGGCTCGGTATCGTCCAGCGGTTCGGCCAGCGGCCAACCACCGGCGGCCAGATGCGAAGCCACCCGTGACACGTCCGCGGCCGCGGGTTGTTGCTTGGCGAAATCGGCGATGGCGGCGGAAATGTCTGCCTCGCTGATCTTTTCGCCTTCACGGCTGGCCTCGGCCAATCGCTCGCCGATCACCACCACCTCGTAATCGGTGAGGTGTCGGTGCAACACCGCGAACAACGCGACGTAGTCCGATTGCGGAATGCCCTGCGGATATCCCGCGCGCAACCAGCCCAGCACCCGGGTGAGCAGGGTGGGGCGTACCGGGGGTGTGGGGTCGGTCATCGGTCCTCGCTCACTTTTGGCCGAACAGGTGGATTCCGAACTGATGGGCGATGAAAGCCTTTGCGGTGAACAGGATTCCGGACACCACCACGGCGATGATCAAGATCATGCACAGCACCGCGCCGCTGTATGCCACGTAATTGCGCTTCACCTGCCCCTGCGCGTCGACGGTCTCGGCGTGCGCCCACCAGCGCACCGCGAAGGCGAACACCATCGGCACGCCCGCGCCCAGGATCAGCGCGGCAATCAGTACGTCCCACAGTTCGCGCAGATTCAGCCACAGTGTGTGCATCCGGTCCGCCTCCTAACCCGTCTTGTTCTGATCATCGGTGTGCTCCGGTTCGACCGATTCCCATTCCTCGTTCACATTGTGATGGCCCACGATGTCGCGCCGGGACCGCAACCAGATGGCCAGCGCGCCGAAGATCAGCACCGCGAACACCACGAGCACACCGGGTAGCCCGCCGATCAGATGCGCCACCGCCCAGCAGATCGCGCCGACGATGCCTGCCGCGGGCAGGGTCAACATCCAGGCCACCGCCATGCGACCCATCACCGGCCACCGCACCTCCGCGCCCTTGCCGAGGCCCGTGCCGAGAATCGCGCCGGTCGCGGTCTGCGTGGTCGACAGCGGCAGCCCGAAGTGCGCCGAGGTCAGGATGATCGCCGCCGAGGTCGATTCCGCGGCCAACCCCTGCGGCGACTCGATCTCGACCAGCCCCTTGCCGAGGGTGCGGATGATCCGCCACCCGCCCAGATAGGTGCCAAGGGCGATCGCGAACGCACAGCTGGCCATCACCCACAGCGGCATGTGATCGGTGGATTCGATCGAGCCGTAGGCCACCAATGCCAGGAAGATCACGCCCATGGTCTTCTGCGCGTCGTTGGTGCCGTGCGCGAGCGAGACCAGCGAAGCCGACCCGATCTGACCCCAGCGGAAGCCCTCGTCGGTCTTGTCCCGGCTGACCCCGCGGGTGATCCGATAGACCAGGAAGGTGCCGATCGCGGCGACCAGCGCGGCCACCACCGGCGCCAGCACGGCGGGCAGCACGATCTTGACCAGCACCCCGTCGGTGCCCGCCACCCAGATCACCCCGCTCCAGCCCAGCGCGGCGATCGTCGCCCCGATCAAGCCGCCGAACAGCGCGTGCGAGGAGCTCGACGGCAGACCCAGCAGCCAGGTGAACAGGTTCCACAGGATGCCGCCGACGAGTCCGGCGAACACGATCACCAGCAGGTCCTGCCCGTGCACTTCGTCCAGTCGCACGATGCCCTTGGCGACCGTGGCCGCCACCGCGACCGACAGAAACGCGCCGACCAGGTTCAACGCACCCGAGATGGCCACCGCCGTCTTCGGCTTCAACGCACCGGTGGCGATCGAGGTCGCCATGGCGTTGGCCGTGTCGTGGAAGCCGTTGGTGAAGTCGAAGACCAGAGCGGTGACGATGACGATCAACAGGACCACTAGTTCGGCGCTCACCCGAACAGTGTGTCGTATACCCGCGTCGGATCGGCGCACTGTTGCGGGAAAGTCGCCGAACCCGGTGCGACCTCAGCCCAACGCGCGCACGGCCTCGATCGTGTCGGCCTGCGCCGGCTCCTTGTCGGGGCGATATCGGACCACTCTGGCGAAGCGCAGCGCGACACCGCCGGGATATCGGGTGCTGGTCTGGATCCCGTCGAGCGCGATCTCGACGACGAGGTCGGGGCGCATGTACACGGTGTGGTTGTCACGGTGGGTTTCGTGGAGCGGAAACTGTTCGGTCTGCCAGCGCAGTAGTTCGTCGGTGAGGCCTTTGAACGTTTTGCCGACCATCACCGGTTCGCCGGTGTCCGGGTCGAGGGCTGCCAGGTGCAGGTTCGACAGGAAGCCGGTGCGGCGGCCCGAACCCCATTCCGCGCCGATCACCAGCAGGTCGAGGGTGTGTGCGGGTTTGATCTTCTGCCAGGCCTTGCCGCGTCGACCGGCGGCGTAGGGGGCGTCAAGGGACTTGACCATGATGCCTTCGTTGCCCACCGCGAGGGCGTCGTCGTAGGCGTCAGCGGCTTCCTCCGGTGTCGGAGTGAGCAGGGCGGGGATGCTGTGTTCGCCTGCTACCTGCGCCAAGGCGGCGCGGCGCACGCGCAGTGGTTCGTCGATGAGGTCGGTGCCGTTCAGGTGCAGGCAGTCGAAGAAGTAGGGGTGTAACTGGCGCGGGTCGCCGATGGTGGCGAAGCGGCTCATCGTTTCCTGGAACGGGCGGGGGCGGCCCGCGTCGGTGAGCGCCAGGGTTTCGCCGTCGAGAACAACGCTTTCGCAGTCGAGGCTTTTGACCAGCTCGACGAGTTCGGGGACGCCTTCGGTGATGTCGCGCAGGGTTCGGGTGAACACCCAGACCTGGTCGCCGTCGCGGTGCACCTGAATGCGTGCGCCGTCGAGTTTGTGTTCGACGCTGACCTGCGGGCCCAGTTCGGCCAGTGCCTGGTCGAGTGAGCCGCCGGGTGAAGCGAGCATGGGGGCGATCGGGCGGCCTATTTCGAGGCGGAAGGCTTCTAGTGCTTGTTCGCCGCCCGCGAGTGCGGCGATCGCGGTGGCGGGGAGTTGGCCCGAGAGCATGTGGGCGCGGCGGACCACGTCGACGGGGATGCCGGTGGATTGCGCGAGGGCGTCCACGACGATCGCGGTGAGCGCGCCCTGGCGCAGTTCGCCGGTGAGCAGGCGGATCAGGAAGTGCTGTTCGTCCTGCGTGGCGGCGGTGAACAGAGCAGTCAGCAGTTCGCGACGTTTCAGGATCGAGCCCTTGCCGCTCAGCCCGATGAACTGGGAGAAGATGTCGTCCACCTCGCCGACCGTCAGGCTCGCGACGCTGCTGGGCGGGGTATCCAGCCCGGTTACCGTGCGCCAGCCCGCGCCGATCCGGCCCTGCACCAACTCACCGGACAGCCACGCCACCACCGTCCCGATCTCCGCCGGTCCCGTAGCCGCGAAAAGTTCGGCCAGCGCGGCGGTTTTCGCCTTGCGCGACCGGGTGGCTCGCACGGCCTCGGAGGCGTGCACGACATCGCTGAACAGCACCTGTCGACCCTAACGCGGGGGTGTGACAAGTCCGTGGTGTTAAGCATTGCTTGGCAAGGTTGCGAAACCGCCCCTAAACTGGACATATGGCCAAAACCTATGTCGGGGCGCGCCTGCGTCAGCTGCGCACCGAACGTGGGCTGAGCCAGGTGGCGCTGGCGCAGAAACTGGAGATCTCCGCCAGTTACCTCAACCAGATCGAACACGACGTGCGACCGCTGACCGTGCCGGTGCTCACCCGCATCAACGAAGTCTTCGGCGTCGACCCCACCTTCTTCTCCGCCCAGGACGACACGCGCCTGATCGCCGAGCTGTCCGAAGTCGTGATGGACGCCGAGCTGGGCATCGAGGCCGACACCCAGCAGATCGCCGACATGGTCTCCGCGCATCCGTCGATGGCGCGCGCGCTGGTGGTCATGCACAACCGATACCGCAACACCAGCGCCCAGCTGGCCGCCGCCACCGAGGACCGGTTCGCCGACGGTTCCGGTAGTGCCGCGATCAGCAAACCGCACGAGGAAGTGCGCGACTACTTCTATCAGCGGCAGAACTACATTCACGAATTGGACACCGCCGCAGAGGAACTCACCGCCCGCATCCGCTTCCACGGCGGCGAGGTGAGCACCGAGATCGTGCGACTGCTGCGTTCGCACGGTGTCCGGATCAGCGAGCGGATCGACCTGGGCGAAGGGGTGCTGCACAACTTCGACCCCGACACCAAACAGCTCGAGATCTCCCCGCACCTGTCCGGCGGCCAACGCACCTTCAAACTCGCCGCCGAACTCGCCTACCTCGAATGCGACACTCTGCTCGAAAAGCTGGTCGACGAAGGCAATTTCGCGTCCGAGTCGTCACGCAAGCTCGCCATGCTCGGCCTTGCCAACTACTTCGCCGCCGCAATGGTGTTGCCCTACACACACTTTCACGAAGTCGCCGAGAACTTCCGCTACGACATCGAACGCCTGTCAGCCTTCTTCTCGCAGAGTTTCGAGACCATCTGCCACCGCCTGTCCACCCTGCAACGCCCCACCCTGCGCGGCGTCCCCTTCTCCTTCGTCCGCGTGGACCGCGCCGGAAACATGTCGAAACGCCAGTCCGCCACCGGTTTCCACTTCTCCGCCAGCGGCGGCACCTGCCCTCTGTGGAACGTCTACGAGACCTTCGCCTACCCCGGCAAGATCATGACCCAGATCGCCCAGATGCCCGACGGCCGCAAATACCTCTGGGTAGCCCGCACCGTAGAACGCCGCGCCACCCGCTACGGCCAACCCGGCAAAACCTTCGCCATCGGCCTCGGCTGCGAACTGCGCCACGCCGCCCGCGTCATCTACGCCGACGGCATAGACCTCGGCGAAGCCACCGCCACCCCCATCGGCGCAGGCTGCCGAGTCTGCGTCCGCTCCCACTGCCCCCAACGAGCCTTCCCACCACTGGGCAAAGCCCTGGATATCAGCGAACACCGCAGCTCGGTCTCCCCCTACCTCATCAAATAGCCTCGCTTCAATGGAGCGTATCTGCTCCATAGGAGCCTATAATGATTTATATACGCGCCATTATCAGGAGCTGCCAGTGAAGCGACGAACCCCCGCGCGGGTCACCCGAGCGGCACGCGACATCGGCGAACACCTGGTCACGTGGCGAAAACTTCTCGGCCTCACCGCCGAGCAGGTCTCCGAACGGGCAGGCGTCGCCAGATCCACCTACCGGCGCCTCGAACAGGGCGAACTGGGGGTCTCGATGGATACCTATCTCAACGTGCTGCGCGCACTGGGACAACTCGACAACGTCGTCACCGCCATCGACCCGTACGAGACCGATCTAGGCCGCGCTCGCGCAGACCAGCAGCTCCCGAAGCGAGTGCGCTGATGCCAGACGAGCTGATCGTCTCCGTCGATATCAACGGCCGGACCATCCAGGCAGGCACCGCCTACTTCACCCACCGAGGCAGCCTCGCCACCTCGTTCCAATACAGCTCCGACTACCTTCGGATGCCGGGAGCCTACGAACTCGACCCCGCGCTGCCTCTGTATCAAGGACAGCACCACGTGTCCGGTCTGCCCGGTGCGTTCGCTGACTGTGCACCTGACCGGTGGGGGCAGAACCTTGTCAAGCGACGCCTCCAGATACTGGATCAGGCGAACAAGTCGATGCCCCGCGCGCTCACACCCGTCGACTTCTTGGTGGGTGTCAGCGACCTCACCCGCCAAGGGGCACTCCGCTTCGCCGAGCCGAATACCGACGAGTTCCTGAATCCTGACGCCACTGTCCCGAAATTGATCGAATTGCCCTCGCTACTCAGGGCTTCGGACCACATCGCTCGAGATGATGCCGACTTCAGCGACCTAAAAATTCTGCTCGCCGCCGGAACAGCGACTTTGGGTGGTGCCCGCCCGAAAGCGTCGGTTCGTGACGAGGACCGGTTGTGTATCGCCAAGTTTCCACATCACGCCGATTCCTGGGATGTCATGGCCTGGGAGAAAACCGTTCTCGACCTCGCCGAGGCCGCGGGCATCACGACCCCCGCTCGCACTCTGCGCCGGATCGACGGTCGAGGAGTGCTCATCCTCGACCGTTTCGATCGGGTACACGGACAGCGACTCGGCTACATCAGCGCCATGACCATGCTGCAAGCACGCGACGGGCAGGGCCACGACTATCTCGACCTCGCCGAGACAATTCCTGAACACAGCGCACAGGCGAAGCTGGACCTACGCGACCTGTGGCGCCGTATCGCCTTCAGCGTCGCCATCCACAACACCGACGACCACCTCCGCAATCATGGCTTCATCCGCAACGCGGGCGGGTGGCGCCTTGCCCCGCTTTTCGACGTGAACCCGAACCCTGAGATCGCAGAGCACCGAACTACATCTATTGCCGGAGTCACGGGGCGCGACGACGAAGTCGAGGCACTGATGGCCGCTGCGGACGCCTTCGACTTGCCCCCCGACGACGCCGCCGACATTCTCGGTGAGGTTCTGGCGGCAACTGCAAATTGGGTCGATGTCGCCGCAGTGAACGGCATCTCGACCAGTGAGCGCAAGCGTTTCGCCCCAGCTTTCGAGGAACTGCGCCCTGCCATGGACAGACGCTCGCGTCCCCTCTGACCGACACATCCGCGCAGTCGCCCCGACATCAGCGAACACCGCAGCTAGGTCTGTTCAGCGACATGGCAGCGCACCTCATCATCGGCGGCAAGGAAGCGTATGACGCCGATCAGAACCTCCGACTGGCCGCCGAGGCGGTGCTGCACCGGCTGGGCGAGTCGGTTGCACGGTTGCCGAGACATGTTGCGGGACTTGTCGGTACCCATTGCTAGCGTTCTCAAACGTGACGCAATCAGGCGTCCGTCAGATAACGGGGGTTCATCACATGAAGTACAAGTCCTTCACCGCTGCTGCGCTGCTCACCGTGGCCATGCTCGGTGTTGCCGGGGGAACGAGTTACGCGGATCCGGCATCCGCGCCTACGTACAAGAACGTGGATCAGGGTGTGGCGTATGAGGTTTCGCAGACGCAGCACGGTGGCGTCACGTCGCTGATCGCGAAGCTCGACGGTGGCACCTTCGTGCGGACGGCCGATTCGATCGCCGTGGTCGACGGTGCCGGCAAGCAGATCGCCGGCCTGCCGCTGACCGTCGAATTCGATGGTGGGGAGGTTGCCTTGCAGCCGCAGGTCAGTGAGAACGGCAAGGTACTCACCGCCGATCCGATCGGCACCTGGCGCACCACCTCGCCCAAGTCGCGCAGCACGGAGACCGGCGCCTCGATCGGCAGCGCACTGGGCGGCATCGCGGGCCTGATCGTCGGCATCGCGATCGGCGCCGCCACCATGGGCCTGCTGCTGCCCATCACCGTCCCGGTCGGCCTGATCGTCGGCATCCTCGGCGGCGCGGCGATCGGTGGGGTCCTGGGCGCCTCGATCCCGAACTCCGATGTGCCCGACCGGCGTGAGTACACCCCCACTTGCTACCAGGGCTACCGGCACACCTACTGCTACTGATCTACCCGGCGGGGGGGGGCCCCCCCCGCGGCCCCCCCCCGAGTTTTAAAAAAAAAAACAATAAAAAAAAAAAAAAACGCGGTGGTTGGGGTGAGATATATTGGGGCAAAATAAGTTTTTTGTTTTTTTTTTTTTAAAAA